>JAYZWP010000144.1:0-7530 GCA_036142245.1 Pseudomonadota bacterium
CCCGGGCGGATGATTAGGCTGCGTCACCGGCATGTTCCTGGCGGGCACGGATAGAATCTCCCGACGCCGAACTGCAAGACGCGGCCGGCACAAAGAAACCAGAGCCGCCATTCGACCCGGCGCGCCAGGGAGGAGCCAATGAGCGAAGCAATGGCCGCCGCGACGCGGGAAGTCGGCGCCGAGATCGACCGCAGCCGGTTCGGCGGGTTGCAACTCACGGTACTGGTTCTCTGCTTTCTGGTAGCGGCGTTCGACGGACTGGATGCACAGATTATCGCCTTCGCCGCACCGGCCCTGCTGCCGGACCTGGGGTTGCGGGACGATCAGCTCGGGATAATCTTCAGCGCCGCGACCGCCGGCATGGCGGTGGGCGCGGTGATTTTCGGTCCCGCCGGCGACCGGCTCGGCCGCAAGCGGGTGATGGTCGCCATGGTGGCACTGTTCGGCCTGTGCACGCTGGCGACCGTGTTGGCGACGGGGTTCTACGATCTGCTGCTGATCCGCTTCGTGACCGGCATCGGCATGGGGGGCGCCCTGCCCAATGCGGTAACGCTGGTGTCGGAGTACTCGCCTCAGCGCCACCGCCGTCTGGCGGTGAGCATCATGTACATGGGGTTCGCGGTGGGCGGCATCATCGGCGGCGCCGCGGCACGGCAACTGCTGGAGATTCACGGCTGGGAATCGATCTTCTACCTCGGCGGGGCGTTACCGCTGGGGCTGCTGCTGTTACTGCTGCCGCTGCAACCGGAATCGCTTCAGTATCTGGTGAAACGCCACCCGGACCGCCGGGAACGGATTATCCAACTGCTCTACCGGGTCAACCCGGAAGCGCGTTACGGTGGCGATGAGCGGTTCGTTCTGGCCGACGCGGCGGTGGAAACGCGCCTTGCCAACCTGTTCACAGATGGGCGGGCGCGCAACACCCTGATGCTGTGGATCGCCTTCTTCATCAATCTGCTGGTGCTGTTCTTCCTGATGTACTGGACCCCGACGCTGCTGGTAGCGCTGGGATTCGCCTACAAGCAGGCGATCTCCCTTGTCATCGTGTTCAATGTCGGGGGGGTATTCGGGGCGTTGGCACTGGCCTGGATGAGCAACCGCTGGGACCCGAAGCGGGTCCTCGCCAGCTTCTTCGCGGTGGGGGCGCTGTCCGCGGTGGGCGTGGGGCTGAGCACCGGGAACCTGCCGCTGATGATGGCGCTGGCGCTGTTGATGGGCCTGACCGCCGGCGGCGCCCAGGTGGGGCTCTATCCCATGGCGACCCAGGTCTACCCGACGGCGATCCGGGTGAGCGGCGTCGGCTGTGCCCAGGCCTGGGGTCGGGTGGGCTCCATTATCGGACCCCTGCTCGGCGGTGCGCTGGTGGCGGCGGGCCTCGGCTTTCGGGAGAACTACCTGCTGTTCGGGCTGCCGCTGTTCATCGCAGCCGGCGCCATCGCTGCGATGCGGGTAAGCGACGCCGGCACGCCGCCGGCGACCGGGGACATTGACCCAGCGGCCCTGCCGGGGGCACCGGACAGCCGTCCCGGGAGTTGAACGGATGCGACCAGCCGGGTAGTCAGCCGGACAGGATCTCGAACTTCTCCGCAGGGAAGCCGTCCGGGACATCCGCCGCGCGGAACAGTTCCACCGCCGGGGATATCTCCATGAAGGCGCAGGCGAGCAGATAGAGGTTGTGCTCCGGCGGCGGTAACGACCGATCGGCCGGAAAGGCCGCAAGGTGCGTGAGCACATCGTCCATTCTTTCCACGAGAGCGGCGTACAGCCGGTCCAGCTCATCCAACCCGCTGCCGAGGCGCAGGGCGCTGCGCTGCGTCATCGACTCCAGGCACCAACGCTGCGCGAACGGCTCAAGGTCCCCGAAACCCTCGGGCAGGCGGGCACCGGTCACGGCCGCCACCCCGCCTCGGCGAGCAGGGTATCGACCACCTGATAACGGTGGCTGAGTACCGCCTCCTGGCGACTCAGGGCGATGCTCTCCAAGACCCCGGACATCAGGTTGGCCTGGGTCGCTTCGGTGGTGTTCACATCCTCGCGCAAGGTGTCGCGCAACAGGATGCGCATGTAGTTGAGCGCCACGTCCTGGCTCCAGTTCCGCGGCGGCGCCTGGTAGATGCCGACCTCCCACACCGTGCGGTCCACCGCAACCGGCCAGAAGTTATAGCTGTAGGCGAAATCGGCGCCGACATGGATGGCGAAGTTCGGGAACAGGTTGACGATGTCGAAGTTCCAGTCCGCCACCCGCTCCGGATTGAGTCCGGCGGGCAGGTGATCGAAACCACCCTCCTGCCCGGTCCCGTAGCTGCTGCCGCCGAACTTGCCGATCAGCATCTCGGTCGGCGTCGGTCGATGGTTTGGATTGCCGCCGCGCACCGAGACCATGCTGTGATGGCGATACAGCCGCATGCCGGCCAGATGGCAGTAGGGGTTCTCCTGGCTGATAAACGCATCGGCGATGCTGCGGCGGTGGATGGTGGCAACGTGGTATCCCTCGCAGAAGGCGTCGGAAAACACCTTCCAGTTCACCTGCACCTCGGCGCGGAACCGCGCCGTCGGTACCAGTTCGGTGAGCGGGCCACCCTCCAGATTCTGCGCCACCTCCGCCAGCCACTCCTCCAGAGGCTGCGGCGCCGGTGACTGCGGATGGACGAACACAAAGCCTTGCCACTGCGCCGTTGCCAGAGGCTTGAGACCGTACGCGCACCGCTCCAGACCCGAGAACTGCGCTTCGTCGGGCGCCGCGATGAGCGCCCCCGCGCTATCGAAGGTCCAGCCGTGGAACCCGCAACTGAAGGCGCGGGCGTTGCCGCGGTCCCGTGTCCGCACCACCTTGTTCCCGCGATGGGTGCAGACGTTGTAGAAGGCGTTGATGCCGCCGTCGTCCCGGCGCAGCAGAATCACCTCCACGCCCAGCGTCGGGACCGGCTTGACCAGAAAATCCCCCGGATTCGGCAGCTCGCTGCCGTGACAAAGATTCAGCCAGACCCGCCGGAATATGTGCTCGACTTCCGCGGCGTAGTACTCCGGCGCCACACAGCCGGCGATGGCCTGCGGTTGCGCGGTGATGCGGACCGGGTCGAATACGGTTTCCGGGACGGTGTTCATGAGTCACCTCCTGCGACGGAGTCGGCCGGATCACAGGCAGCGCTCACCCCGCCGTCCATTGGCAGCACATGACCGGTAATGTAGGCGGCCTGCGGCGTGGCCAGCCAGACCACGGCATCCGCCACCTCCTGCGGCTGGCCCAACCGTCCCATCGGAACGTAACTGGAGAACATCTGCGGACTGGGCCCCAGGGCGGGGGTCTCGATCGGTCCCGGTGCAACCGCGTTGATGCGGATCCCGGATTGGGCGTAATCAAGGGCAGCGGATCGGGTCAGCCCGGCCACAGCGTGTTTGCTGGCGGCGTAAAGCGACATGGACTTGAAGCCCCCCAAACCGAAGATGGAGCTGCAATTGACGATCACTCCGCGGCCCTCGCCCCGGGCATCCGCGGGGTTTTCAAGCATGACGCGGATTTCGTGCTTCATGGCGTAGAACACCCCGAGCACGTTGACCTCCAGCAGACGCTGCGCCTCACCGTCGTCGGTCTGGTGCAGCGGGGCGAAGCTGCCGAAGCCGGCGTTGTTGAAGGCGATGTGCAAACCGCCGAACCGCTCCACGGCGAAGTCCACCAGGGCGGCCACGGCGCCACTGTCGCGCACGTCGGCGGCGCGGAACGCCGCCTGTCCACCGAGTTTTTGAATCTCATCAACAACAGCCATGCCGCTGTCCGCATCACGGTTGCCCAGTACCACCCGGGCGCCCGCCCGCGCCAGGGCCATGCAGGCCGCCCGACCGATGCCCGAACCGCCCCCGGTCACCAGGGCGACCCGGTCCTTTAAAGATGTTTCCGCCGCGTTCATGACCCCGCGGGACCGGATCAGGCCGCCTTCAGGTGGGCCGCCAGTTCCGGCCACGCCTGTTCGCCGGCGGCGCGCATCTTGTCGAGCTGCTCGGCGGGGATGGCACGCTCGATCGCCGCCGCATAGGAGGGCCGTTCGAAGCAGCGCCGGCACCAGTCGCCGACCGCCGGGCGGTGCGGCTCATAAAGCGCCTCCCAGGCGAAGTTACGGATGGTCTGAAAGTACGGCATCAGCCCGATGTCCGCCAGGGAGAAGGTATCTCCCAGCAGGTAGGGCCGGTCGGCGAGTACGCTTTCCATGTCGCCGAGGGTCTTGTCGAAGGCACGGATACCTGCCGCCGCCACCGGGGCCGCCAGGCCGTTCCGATAGAGCTGCTGCTGGCGATCCCGCCGCACCGGGTCCGGCACCTGGGCGAGTAACGCTTCGGCCTGCTCTTGCGGTAACTGACCCAGTACCGGCAGCATCAGCATCGGCCACTGCAGCGCACCCGCCGCCGGGTGGATCACCTCGTCGACATGTTTGGTCCAGACGCGCATGCGGGCACGCGACAGCGGATCGTCCGGCGTCAGACGCGGTTGCGGATGGCGCTCTTCAAGAAACTCCGCGATCACCGTCGATTCGATGATCGGCTGGCCGTCATACACCAACGTCGGCACGAGCCCTTTCGGGTTCAACGCAAGGTACTCCGGGCGCAGATTCGCCTTGGCCGCCAAGTCGACGAAATGCGCCTCGTAATCCAGCGCTTTCTCGGCCAGCACCAGCCGCACCTTTTGGGCGCAGGGCGACATGGGATGGTCATGCAGTTCGATCATCTCCTCCCTCCGAAGTGAACGAAATGGACTCAACGTTTGCTTCCGGATGCCGCTATAGGGCAACGGAAACCAAAACCTGCCAGATAACTAGTATGAGCCTTGCCGTGGATCTGAGTATTGCACGCATGGATCGGTTCGAGATCCGGCGTGTCCTGGGGCGTGGCGCCCAAGGGGTCGTCTACCTCGCTTTCGACCCGAAGCTCGAGCGTGAGGTCGCAATCAAAGCCCTGCATAAGGCCAATAGCGACAACCAGCGCCTGCAAACCGCGATGCTTCTGCGCGAAGCTCGCACCATCGGCAAGTTGCAGCATCCCAATATCGTCTGCATCCATGAGGCCGGCCACATCGGCGGCTCTGCCTACCTGGTGCTGGAGTACGTCGATGGTCCGCTGCTGTCGCAAATGCTGCGATCCGGCAAGCCGATGGACCTGGACCTGGCTTTGAGCATCACCATGCAGGTGCTGGATGGTCTCTCCTACGCCCATGAACGCTCGGTCATTCACGGCGACATCAAACCGGCGAACATCATCCTGGACCGCCGCAACACCCCCAAGCTGATGGATTTCGGCCTGGCCTCCGCCGAGTCGACCAAGTCTTCCGATACCATCGGCGGTACGCCCCGTTACATGGCCCCCGAGTACGTCCAGCGCGGTGAACGCTCGCCCGCGTGCGACATCTATGCGGTCGGCCTGATCTTCTACGCCATGGTGACCGGCAAGCGCGCCGTGGAAGGGGATTCGATCGATTCCATATTCCACGAAATCACCCGGGGCGAGATCATCCCGGCGCCACAACTGAATCCGGGTGTCGATACCGAACTCAACGACATCATCACCCGCGCCACTGCCAAGGAACCGACCGACCGTTACGCCAGTTGCGCGGAGATGCGCAACGCGCTCGCCGCCTACCGCACCACCGGTTCAGCGAACCAGCACACCGCGGCCGCCACGACCCAGAAGCTGCTCCGACGGGTCCGCAGTCAACGGGATTTTCCGGCGCTCTCCCAGCGCATCGTCGACCTCAACCTGCTGTTCACCGGCGATCCGGACATCATGCGGGTATCGGAGATCATCAGCCGCGATGTGGCGCTGGCCAACAAGCTGCTGCGCATCGTGAACAGCGCGTTCTACGCCAACGCCGGCGGCGAGGTGGAAACCATATCCCGCGCCGTGGTGATGCTCGGCTTTCGCACCGTGCGGGACATCGCCGCCTCCCTCACCGTGATCGACCATGTCGGCGAAGCCGGTGGGGCCCAGCTGGTGCGCAACCGGACCCTGAGTTCGCTGTTCAGCGCCATCCTGGCGCAGAAAATCGCCGTCTTCAGCCGTTACGAGGATATTGAAGAGATTTTCCTGTGTGCCATGTTCCACCGGCTCGGCTGGCTACTGGCCGCCTATTACCTGCCGGAAGCTTGCGAGGAGATCCAGGACCGCATCCTGCGCGGCGATAATGAAGACATCGCGGCCACCAATGCGCTCGGCATGACATTGACGGACCTGGGCCAGGAAATAGCCCGGGACTGGTGCCTGCCGGAGCAGATCGTGCGCAGCATGGAAAAGCCCGACTGCCTGGGCCACTCGGCCCCGGTAGGCCAGGTCGAGCAGCTGCAAGTCGTGTCCGCCTTTGCCAACGAACTGGTGGATACCGTCACCGGCAGCACCGCCGAAACCCTGCAGCTCAACCTGGAGTTCCTGCTCGAACGATTCTCCGCGAGCTACCCCATGGCCATGCCGGAGGCTCTCGAACTGCTGCGCGCCGCGCGCGACGAATTCAACGGCTTTGCCAGCACCACCCGGGTGCAATCGGCGAACTCCCCATTGTGTGAAAAGCTCACCTCCTGGCCGGACAGCGTGTTCGTTCCGGACGGCGAGGAAGATTCGACAGCCCGACTGTTCGTCGTTACACCCGAAGACCATCCCGCACCGCCCGGCAGCGAACCACCCACCCCGCGCGCCACACCCGCTGTTCAGGCGGTACGTGACCTCGCCGCCGAAATAGCCAACCTTGAAACAGCGCTTGAACGGGGCACGCCGCCCCGCCGGGTGCTGGACGCGGGGATCAAAGTACTCTGCCAAGCAGGCCCATTCGACCGCGCGGTGCTGTGCCTGTTCAGTCGGGATCGCGCCGCTCTGAAGCCGGCAGCGGGATGGGGTACCAACGTACGACAGATGGTACTTGCGCTGAAGGACCAGCCGATCGGCTCCGAAAACCGTGTGGCCGATGCGTTGGAGCAGCGCAGGATGCTGCTGTTGGCGCTGCCTGCGCCCGCCGAAGTGATCCTGCCGGACTGGCTGCCGAGCAACGCCGGCGTCACCGAAATCCTGATCCTTCCGGTACTGGTCGGACCCCGGCCGATCGCCTTCTATGTTGCGGAACGCGACACCTGTGAGCCGACCCGGCAAGACCAGAAACACGCTTTGCAGGCCGCTGCACGCCTGACAGCCAAGGCACTGCGCAAAGAATTCAGCCGCTGAAAACCGCGGCCGCACCCTCCCCAGGGAGCGGAATACGTCCTACCCCTTGCCGTCGCCCCGCAGCAACGATTAAGGTCGCCTGCCCGCGCGCAAGCGCGCATCACTGGTCATGGCGTCATGGGAACAAAAAAATGGGTGGAACGCCGCCCGTCGGAGGAGTTTCAGCGGCTGCTCAATCCCGACGGCAGCGTCGCCGGCACGCTGCCTCGGGTAACTCGCAAGGAACTGCTGCGCTGGTATGACGTTTTCGCCCGCACGCGCACCTTCGAGGATCTGACCCTGAAGCTGCAGCGGCGCGGCGTGTTGAGCGTTACCGCCAGTTCGCGGGGTGAAGAGGCG
>JAYZWP010000145.1:0-6586 GCA_036142245.1 Pseudomonadota bacterium
CCGGTCACCGGGCTGCGCGAGGTGCAGGTGGAAAATATTCTCCAGGAGTACCGGCTGCGCGTGGACGAGTTAGACCGGGGCGCCACGCCACGGGAAGTGACTTCGCCGCGGTAGTGATCCCCTGGCCCCCCTGAGGCGCACACCTCCGGGACCGGATTGGTGCCGTTAACGGAGCCACAGACCGTGCTCGAGGCACCTTCGATGACGCAACGAGGCTGTCATATTCAAGCGCTAACGTATGCCACAGGCTGCCGCGATTTGGCGCTATTGTATCGGGGGGTTCTCCGCGCAATAATCGGCGTGGAGAGGCGGGGGAACGATATTGATCGAGGGCGATGTCGCCATTCCAAACGGCACGAGGTTTCGGTCTTGAATGGAGATGCAGAAATGAAACTAATTAGCAAAGGGCGCGTCCGTTCTCTGTTGGGTGTATTGGCGCTGGCAGGCGTGTTTGCTGCTGGTCCGGCGATGGCCTCGGTGGAATATCCGAAGGTGCAGGTCATCAGCTTGCTGAACGATTTGGGAGCTGTTCAAAGTCGCGGAAATCTGTATGCGAGCGGTTCCTTAACGAACCTGCTGCAAAGCGGTACCGAAATGGTCACGTTCGATGAACCGTACGATAACTTTGTGCTTACCGCGGCGAACCAGCTCGAATTCTTGCCGGGACAGCTGTGGCGATATGTCGGCGGTGGGCAGGTGTGTATCGGCGCCAGTTGCGCTGGCGATATGACGAGCGGTGAACTGTTGACGGGCAATTTCCTAGAGCCGATGACTGTGGCTGCGTACGCGCATGGTGTTTTTCCTTTTTGGGGAGATATCGATTTCACCGGAGGGTCCTTGGTCGAAGGAATAGATCGCGGCCGTATTGTGGGGTTCTTTTTTAATCTGCCAAACGGATTTTCCGGTGATTTCAGTTCCGCGGGATTTGTCGCGCATATTGGGCCGGTAAATGCCATTCCGTTACCGTCCGCGGTGTGGCTCCTTATGGGTGCGCTTCCATTGGTTGCCAGGTTCCGCAGAGTTTAATTTCCCCGGTTCGTCTTTCGTGTTGCACGAATACTGTGTGACACCAATACGGTTGATGCCACCTGCGGTATTTCAGCGAAAGCGATCGTGAAGACGGTCTTCACCGGATCGGCCCGTTCAAAGAAGGGCTGATATCCCCGGTTAGCTGGGTTGTCAAGAGAAAGTGGGCGTAGTGAGTTTTGACATCCCCGGGGAATCGATTGATATCACGGTTTCTTCTTTCTGGCGGCGGCTGTAATACATGCTTCGCTACCGGGTGGCGGAAGATATTGTGTGATCGATTACTCACCTGCTTGCTGTCTTTGCGTCATCGGCGTATTGGTTCTTTTGATGTATCAAGCAAGTCCGAAGCCACTATTCGGCGCGCGTACCGAACGGATATGGCGTCTAGCCAGTGGTGGCTGAGAACCGATTGGCGCTTGCATCGGATCATGCCCTCCCGGATCGTGCCCTCTATGGGATCGCGCGAGAGCTGAGGGGTAACGGCAACGATGATTTCCGCTTTGCCAGGCATGGGGGTCGGTTCCTGTAATTCCGCCTCACGTTACTGAAAACGGTATTTTCTGGAAGAGCGTCTGCGGGTTGCAATTAACCCGGTTGGCTGGATTCGATCTTGAAATTCTGAATAATTGAGTCGTGATCGGGCACGCGCGCCATCCGAGACTAAGGTTGAGTTGAGAGATTGATTATTTGATGTCGTAATGATCCAACTCGAGACACTGGGTGTCGATTGTGTTGACAATTCAACGGAGATTCGCCTTTTAATTAGAAATAAACTGACCTTTAAACCGGTTTCTGAGGGTTGTGTATTCCCGGCATCGATCCCATAATGAATTGGTCGATTACGCAGTTTTTCCAGGCGTTTAAATCACTTGAATTCCTCGCCATTCGTGAACACCTACGGTGAAATCTTGTCCGGGTTGCGAATAATTTGGACGACACTGCTACTGCTTTGGATGACGCCGGCGGTAGTGGCTGCGGACGGTTCGTACATGATTCGCGCGGGCGATCAGTTATTCGTCAGCGTCTGGAACGAAGATGATCTCCAGCTGGAAGTTCTGGTTCGTCCGGACGGCTACTTTTCACTGCCGTTAGTCGGAGAGGTCGGCGCGGCGGATCATTCCATTGCACAGGTTACCGCGCAGGTGCGGGAGGCTTTGGCCCGGTTCATACCTGAGCCCGAGGTCACGATCATGGTGACCGAGGTGGTCGGTGCCAAGTTTTACGTGATCGGCCAGGTAACCCGTCCTGGCGCTTTCATCATGAATCATCCGGTGGATGTGATGCAGGCACTGAGTCTCGCCGGCGGAACCACGCCGTTCGCGGCGCTCGGGAAGATCAAGGTGTTACGTCGGCAGGGCGATGACCAGCAGGCGATTCCGTTCGACTACGGGGAAGTGGCGAAGGGCGAGAACCTGGACCAGAACCTGCTATTGCAAAGTGGCGATGTCATCGTGGTGCCCTGAATGGCCGCGTATCGCGAAACGGCCAGTCGCCGTGGGTCTGTTGATCGTGGTGTCGGGTGTGGCGTCCGCCGCCGAATGGCGGAATCAGCCAGGGTTCACTGCAAAGCTTGAATTCACGGATAACCTGCGTTTGGCCTCGAACGAACAGCTGGAAGTGGTCAGTCAGATTACGAGCTTCTCGACCCGTATGTCGGCATTGCAGCCTCGGCAGGCATTCCATATCGTGCCGACCTTGCGGCACGCGGAGCGCAGCAACGGAGATCTGTTCGACTCGGACGAATACGGTCTGGACGCGTCATGGGAACGCTCGGGATTGACGTGGTCGGTCGCGGCCGATGCCGGATATGCCGTGGATAGCACATTGACCACGGAGTTTGAGACGACGGGACTGGTGGATGCGCAAAAGGACCGGGAGCAACAGCGTGCCGGCGCCAATATGACGTGGTATCTGTCAGAGACAACCCAGATGTTCGTCGGCGGCGCGTGGCAGGACAACAAATATGAGGACGCCGAGCAGACCGGGCTGGTGGATTTTTCTTATGGGGTCGTTTCCGCCGGTTTTTCCCGTGCGCTTGGTTCCACCCAGAGCGTGGGCGTGACGGTGACAGCGGATCGGTTCCGTACCGCAGGAGGCGATCGGAAAAGCACCAGTCAAAGTGTGCTCGCGACCTGGTCCGCTACGCCGGATCCCCTTTGGCGGTTGGAGGCGCAGGGAGGTGTCAGACGCACCGAAGGAGAAAGAACGCTGTTTTTTTTCGGTATTCCAATCGCTGAACTCGACGAAACCGATTACGGCGAGACGGGGCGGGTCACCATCACTCGGCAAGGATTGCGTGACCGTACAAATTTTCTCGCCTCACGGGAGCTGCGTCCGGGCGGCGGCGGTACAGTGTTCCAGCAGGACGAGATAGAACTGCGCCATCTGCGCGAGTTGACGCAGCGCCTCTCCGTAAGCGCCTCGGTGTCCTATCTGCGCAATGAGGAGCTGGGTAACGGTGGTGGCTTTTCGCAGAGGGATTTGACGACCTTCGAGGTTGGCGGAGGCTGGAAATTGACCGAGGACTTGCGCCTGCGTGCGGGTTACGCGTTTCGAAGTCGTGATTCCGAGCGTGCCGGAAGAGCCGAGGAGAATCGGGTGACGTTGAGCTTCGAATACCAGTTTCCCCGCTGGTCTTTATCCAGGTAGGGCGGTAATGGACGACGAATCCCCGATTCTCTACGGCGACAGAAGCGGTGCGTCGGTACGCCGCTTGGATTGGTCCGCTCTGGCGCGCCGTCGCGGCAAGCTTGCCGTCATCGTATTCTTGACGATTCTGGTCCTGGGTGTCGTCATATCGCTCTCCCTGCCCGCGGTCTATCGCGCCTCCGCGATCATTCTCATCGAACAGCAGGAGATTCCATCCGATCTGGTGCGCTCCACCATCACCGGCTTCGCTGATCAGCGGGTCCAGGTGATCCGCCAGCGGGTGATGACCAGTACCAATCTGATTGAGATCATCAACAAGTATGACCTGTACGTTGAAGAACGCAGCCGTGAACCGGTCACGGTGGTGCTTGGCAACTTTCGCGACGACATTCAGTTGAACATGATCAGCGCTGATGTCGTTGATCCGCGCAGCGGGCGGCCAACCCAGGCGACCATCGCGTTCAGTCTTTCCTACCGGTCCCGGTCACCGACGCTTGCCCAGCAGGTTACCAATGAACTGGTCAGTCTGTTTTTGGCAGAGAACCTTCAGGAGCGCACCCAACGCGCAACCGAGACATACAGCTTTCTGACCGAAGAGGCCAACCGGCTGAATAGAGAGATTTCCGCGCTGGAGCAACAGTTGGCGGATTTCAAGGCACGCAATGGTCGCAGTCTGCCTGAACTACAACAGCTGAATCTGCAGTTGCTGGACCGCGCGGACCGCGAATTGATGGATATCGACCGCAGTTTGCAGGCGCTCGAGGAGCAGCGTATCGCACTGGAAGGGCAGCTCTCCATCGTCCCGCCATATGACCGGCTGATTTCCGAGACCGGGGAGCGTCTACTGGGTCCGGCGGATCGGTTGAAGGCATCCGAAGCCCAACTGGTTGCCGCACAGGCCCGCTACACTGAAGACCATCCGGAGGTTCGTACCCTCAAACGGGAGGTCGCCAGACTGCGCGCGGAGTTGGGATATGCGCAACCGGCCGACGAGTTGTTGGAACGCCTGGAAGACGCCGAGGGGCGTTTGGCCGATTTGAGAGGCAAGTACGCCGAAGACCATCCCGACATCGTACGACTGGAGAACCTTGTCTCTGCAATTAATGCAAATCTGAACAGCGCTTCGACGTCACCTGATCCGCTCGAGACACCCGAGCCGGCAAGCATCGAGGCCGATAACCCGACGTACATCGATTTGCGGACCCGGCTTGACGCGGTGATCGCTGAACAGCGGGCGATGGGCGAGCGGCGGCGTCAGGCGGAGCGGAAGTTCTCCGACTATGAGTCGGTGTTGATCAACGCCCCGTTGGTGGAGGCGGAGTACCGCAAGTTGAGCAGGGACTATCAGAACGCGCTGCTGAAGTATCAGGAGATCAAGGATAAGGAGATGGAAGCGCAGTTGGCCGAGTCTCTGGAAACCGATCGCAAAGGCGAGCGTTTCACCCTGATCGAGCCGCCGCTGCGCCCTGAAGAACCGATCAGTCCCAACCGGCCGGCACTGCTGCTGCTCGGCGTCGTGTTAGCTCTTGGAGGCGGCCTGGGGTCCGTGGCACTGGCCGAGCAGCTCGATCCAACGCTGCGCGGCCCGGCGATGTTGTCGACGCTGCTCGGCGAGGCGCCTTTGACTGTGGTGCCTACCATTTCGACACAGCGCGAATTGGCGCTACACAAGCGCCATCGCCACATTGCGTTGGTCACCGCCGCAGTAGCTGTGGTTGTGATCCTAGTCCTGATCCATTTTCTGCTCGTGCCGCTCGACGTCGCCTGGTTCATGCTGTGGCGCCGCTTGGGGTTGTGAAGCGCACCAGGACGTAACCTCGATGCTGACTAACAAGGGTATTACCTATGAGCAGACCGATACTGTCACGGTATCGGGTGCGGTTCTGGAAGCACATCGTTTGCTTGGCCAGCACTCTGACCCGCAGGTCGTCGCTGCCTACAAGATGCTGCGGACACGGGTACTGCAACGAATCCGTCGCAATGGCTGGAATGCCATCGCGATCACCAGCGCCACGCCGGGCGAGGGAAAGAGTCTCACGGCTGCCAATCTGGCGATAAGCCTCAGCCAGGAGGTGAATCACACGGTTTTGCTGGTGGACATGGATCTCAGGACGCCCAGTCTGCATGAGATGTTTGCGCTGCGGCCGACCTATGGGTTGATCGATTATCTGGAAGGCGCGGCGGAACTCAGTTCGGTGTTGATCAATCCGGGAATCCCGGGACTGGTGCTGCTGCCGGGAGGAAAACCGGTGCCCATGTCCTCCGAGGTCTTGTCTACCCCCCAGATGATCGGTTTGGCCGATGAATTGAAACGCCGCTATCCCAGCCGAATCGTGCTTTACGATGTGCCCGCGGCGGCGGCCCGCGATGACATGCTCGCTTTTGCGCCGTGTGTCGACGCTTATCTGCTGGTCGTGGGTGAGGGTAAGGCGACCGCTGACGACATACGCCGAGTCACCGAGATCATGGGTGCCACGCCCCGGCTCGGTGCTGTTCTGAATCGCTCTTCCAGTCGGGATGCCCAACTCGAGGTGTAATCCGAGACGGTCCGGTAACACAACCCGCGGATAATTCCACGCCGGTACGGCGAGGTTATGGATCAGCTTCTCATTGCCCTTTTCTACTTGTTGCGTCCGGTGTTCTTTGTCGACATCGACGCGACATTGGGCGGGTTCAGTTTTTTTGAGGTGGCGACGGTGCTGCTGACCGGCATGCTGGCGGCGGTTGCACTGTACGCCTCTGTTTCCGGGCGGCGTATGGCACTGACCGCCGTGGAATGGTGGATCCTGGCTTTCGTCATGTGGTGCACGGCGGCGTTATTGATCCAGTGGAGCAGTTCCAGTGTCAGGACTTACGCGCAATGGGTGCTGCCACCTCTGACTTACATCGTACTGCGGCGGGCGGTTAC
>JAYZWP010000146.1:0-4462 GCA_036142245.1 Pseudomonadota bacterium
AGGTTCTGCCGGCCTTCGAGGGCGTGACGATCTCGCCGCTCCCGGAGATCGCCGCCGAGGGTTGAGTCGATGGCCCGCCGCGCAGATGCCCTGTCGACCAACGCGCCGGGGGATTTCTACGTCGACCGCAGCTGCATCGATTGCGCCACGTGCCGCTGGGTGGCGCCGGATACCTTCGATCGCGCGCAGGGTAAATCCCGGGTCCACGCCCAGCCGGGCCGGGGTACGACCGCACAGCTTCGGGCGCAGATGGCGCTGCTGGCCTGTCCGGTCTGCGCCATCGGTACCCGTAGCCGGCATGGGCTGACCGCCGCGCGGGAGGCATTTCCGGACCCGATTGAACCACCGGTGTACCACTGCGGTTACCATTCGGAAAAGAGTTTCGGTGCCGCCAGCTACCTGATTCTGCGAGACGAGGGGAACCTGATGATCGACTCCCCCCGCTTCACGCGGTCTTTGGTGACGCGGCTGGAAGCCCTCGGCGGTATCCGCTGGCTATTCCTGACCCACCGCGACGATGTCGCCGATCATGACCGGTTTGCCGCCCATTTCGGCTGCAGCCGCATCCTCCACGAAGCGGACATCACGCCAGCGACCCGTGGGGTGGAAATGCCGCTGCAGGGGAGGGAGCCGATCCTTCTGTCTCCGGATGTCACCCTGATTCCCGTTCCGGGACACTCCGCCGGTTCCGTTTGTCTGTTATTTCAGGACCGCTTTCTGTTCAGCGGCGATCACCTCGCGTGGGACGCCAGCGCGCAGCAGCTTATTGCCTACCGCGACTACTGTAGTTATTCCTGGGAAGCACAGCGCCGGTCCGTTCTGGCTTTGCGTGACTTTACTTTCGAGTGGATTCTCCCCGGCCATGGGGAGAGGGTGCAGCTTGAGAGAAAGTGCATGCGAGAGGCACTGGAGCGTTTGGCGCACCAGATGTAACGACGAAGTTCCACCGTCCCCCGGTTATCACGCAGGGGGCTTGTTCCGGGCGCGCGGGCTGGCGGCAGCGAATTCGGCGAATCCCAAGACGAACTCCCGAACTGTTTCGCGCACCTCATCATCTTCGAGCGTGCCATCAGCGTCGAACACCTCGGCCGCCTTTGACAACCCCAGCCGCCCTCCCGACCAGACCCGGGTCCGCAAATGCTTTAGCACCGGAAGCCAAGCTGTCTGAGACTGGACTGTTCCCACGGAACCGGGTGTCGTTCCCATCAGGGCCACCGGCAAGTCGCCAAAGACTTCTTCGATATCGTCGGCGGGACGGGAGAGCCAGTCGACGGCATTCTTCAACACTCCGGGGATAGAGCTGTTGTACTCCGGGGTCGCGATCAGCAGGCCGTCAGCGGATCGCAGACGCTGTTTGAGCGCCTTGACCCGGGGCGGAATGCCTCGCTCTTCGATATCGAGGTTGTAAAGCGGAATATCGTGGATATCCGCGATCTCGATGGTGGCCCAGGATGGTACGGTTTGCGCCGCCGCTTTCAGCAGACCGAGATTGTAGGACGACCGACGCAAACTGCCACAAAGGCCAATGATCTGAGCCATATTCAACACCTTGGTATTTTCTGAATCCTCACTTCAAGCATCTGACGCCGCGCGGCCTAATGCGTTCCGCTGTCGGCCTAAAAGGGCGTTTGTATCCCGGTTTTCCAACGAACAACAGCACCTGGCCTGAGGGCGTAGTGACTTGTTGTTTAAGCTGCTCATTGCCGCGATACCCGCCCGCCTGCACGCCGGAGAGGCTCTTTTACATCCCGGCGAAGGAAGAATCGCAGGTTGTAGATCACGCGGCTGCCTGTGACGGCTGCCGGACCGGCGCCGGGCTGCGCGTCCGGCAGTTCGATCCCCCTGGCGATGCGACTCAGGGAAGCAAAAGGGTCAATCGGGCGCCGCGCGCCGGAGCAGGAAGATGGCGGGGTAGCGGCTCAGCGTGGTTACGCGGTACCGGCGATCTGCTTTTCGAACATTTTCAGATCGAAGTAATCCCGCCACACCCTGATTTTGCCGTTTTCCATTTCGAAAACGCCCACCGCCGGCAAGCGGGTGTCCTTGCCGTTGAAATCCATTTCATCCACCCGCTCGACGAAGACGAGGTTGCCACTGGCAACGATGTTGCGCGGCTTCATGCGGAAGTAGGTGGCCTTGCCGTAGAAGGCTTTGACGAATTTCACGGCACCGTCGTGGCCGCGGCGGGTCTCGCCGGGGATGTCCTGCCATTCCAGGTCTTGCGCCAGGTAGTCCAGCATCGGGGAGAGGTCCTGCTGTCCCCAAAGGGTTTCCCACAGGGCGCAGAAGTCTCGGATGCGCTGTTGGTTGGTTTCGGCCATCCGCATGCCTCCGTTTTGGGGCGCCAGTCAATAAGACGCGGTCCGGGTCAACGCCGATCTTGGTTCATGGGGGTCAACTTGGGGGTCAAGTTGGGGGGTCAACCTGGCGGTCAGCTTGCGCCGATGAGTTTCTGCAGGCTGCCGCCGTAAATCGCTGCCTTGTCCGCCGGGCTGACCAGCAGGGCTTCGATGCTGGTGATGGTGTCGCGGGTGAAGCCGGCGCCGCCCTGCAGATCGAACGGCGAGTCGGTGCCGAACAGCAGGTGTTCGCTGCCGAAGAAACTGAAGGCGTTGGCCAGCGCCCCGGCGGAACCCATGACGGCGGTGTCGGCGTAGAACTTGCGGTAGTAGTCGACGATCGGGCCGTCGAGACTGTCCAGCGCCGCGCGCAGAGTCGGATCGCCCGCCGCGAACAGCGGGTAGACGTACTCGATGCGCTTCTCGAAAAAGGGCGCCATGGCACCGGAGTGGTGGGTGATGATCTTCAAATTGGGATGCTTGTCGAACACCCCGGCGAAGATCAGCCGGGTCATGGCGGCGGTGGTGTCGAACGGCCAGCCGAACAGTTGCCAGATCACATACTTCGAGGTCTCCTCGTCGATGTACTCGTTGGCGTCCGGTCCCAGGTTCGGATGCAGCCAGACCGGCAGGTCGTAGTCCGCCATCTGGGCGTAGAAGGGCATGAAGCGGTCGGCGTCGATGGCGCGCCGCCGGTCGTTGGCGTAGATGAGGATGCCTTTCATGCCGAGTTCCTCGATGCAGCGGCGTACTTCCGGCTCGGCCTGGTCCATGGCGTTCATGGCGATGTTGCCGACCGGGATGAAGCGGTCCGGCGCCTGGGCGGCGAATTCGGCCACCACGTCGTTGGCCAGGCGGGCGAGCTCCGCGGCTTTTTTCGGGTCGTCCGGCACCACCACCTCGATCGGCGGCGCGGCGATGGTGATCACCTGCTTGTCGACGCCGTGGGCGTCCATGATGGCAAGCCGCTTGGGTACGTCGTACAGCTCCGGCATCGCTTCGTGCAGCTTGGCCAGGTTGCCGTAACCGGATCCGGCCTGTGCCAGCGCTTGGCCGTAGCGCGGCGGCATGACATGGGTGAAGCAATCGATACGCATGGGAACTCCTCCTGACTGATTGTTATGGCGGCTGTGGCCGCTGCCCCGGCAACCGGTCGTTCGGCTGCGCGGCGGGCGTCATCTTAGCTCCGCTCCGGCCGGCGGGAGGCAGCTCAGCGGTGCTGACGGCCGAACTGGAAGATGATGTCCCCCGGTTTGGCCTGCTCCAGCGCGGACTCGAAATCCTCGTGCGTGACGTTGACGACGCTGCCCTCAGCGGCGGGCTGCATGACGGCGGCGGCGGAGACCTGCGCCGGGGCGGCAGGTGGTGTCGGCGTGGCGGGAACAGCGCTGCCGGCCGCGGCCTGGACAGCGCCTGGCGCACTGACCGCGACCGGCGGTTCGGGCTGCGCCGCCGGTGTCCCTTCGTCAGCGGCCGGCACGACGAAAATGCGCGAGGCGAGCGGCCGGAAGCCACTGGTATCGGTGTCGGGAAACGCGCTGACCAGCGGTGGTATGCAGGCCCGTTTGAGTCCGGCCACGTAGGCCGCCTGCCACTGGTCTTCGGATTCCCCGCCCAGCAGACGTGCCAGCCCCGAGGTTTCCGGCGCCGCCACCTCGGCCTGGTGGCTCATCGATGGCGCGCCGGTGGCGCCGTCGGACGCGGAGACGGTGCACTGGATGGTGAGCACCGGAATTCGGGTGTCGGCGCCCAGATCGGCGCGGGGTCCCAGAGTGAACCCGATCCCGGGCGGCACCGGTCCGAGCACCGGGGGGCCTACCCGCACGACCAGCCGGTGCGGTGTCGCGGCGCCGTTTTCCGTTTGCACGGCGTAGCCCCGGTCACGCAGTTCACCCGCGACTCGCTGCGCCGCGGCGCTCAGCACCCCCGGATACCGCGTGTCCGGTTCACTCTCCACGAGCAGACCGATGGGGCCGGTCGAGGCGACCGCACCCGACACCCAGAAAAGCGCGGCGAGCGAGAACAATGAACCGGACGAGAACAGTGAACCAAACGAGAACGGTGAAGCGAAAACAGGCTGGGGGAACATGAAGCATCCTCAATGATCTGCACAGTTCTGGTGC
>JAYZWP010000147.1:0-3777 GCA_036142245.1 Pseudomonadota bacterium
ACCGGTGTTCTGCGTGCGCTGATGACCGCCTTTGGCACGGCCAGTTCATCGGCCACGCTGCCGTTGACGATGGAGTGTGCGCGAGAGCAGGGGGTGGATGACCGATCGGTGCGGTTCGTCCTGCCGCTGGGAAGCACCGTCAACATGAATGGAACCGCGCTATACGAGGCGGTCGCGGCCTTGTTCATCGCCCAGGCTTATGGGTTGGAGCTGTCCATGGCCCAACAGAGCGTAGTACTGATCACCGCGAGTCTGGCCGCGATCGGTGCGGCCGGGATTCCCGAGGCTGGCCTGGTCACGCTGGTCATCGTCCTCCAGGCTGTCGGTTTGCCTCTGGAGGGCGTTGCCCTGCTGCTGGCGGTGGACTGGTTCCTGGACCGGTTTCGCACCGCGGTCAATGTCTGGGGAGACGCCGTTGGCGCCGCCTTCATCGAGCGCCATCTCCCGCAGGCGGATCCGTAACAGCACTCCGCCGGCGGGTTGTGCGAACCGCGCTGAAAGGCCAAGCGGGTTATCGGTGGAGGATGCGACGGAGCGTACGTTGCCGCTGCGCTGAACCGAGGTTTGGTTGAGCGTGATGGTCGTAGTCTCAGGTACCTTGGGCCGACGGGCGACCACGTAGGAATCCCGTTTCAATCCGGTTGCGTTCGGCCGCCATCCTCGTCGCTATCACTCGCCAGGCCGACACCGGCTCTTTCCAGCCTGGGGCCGCGGGTGGGCCGCTAGAGCGCTTCAGAGAAAATGCGGATGTCCGCGTTTGCGCGGAGATCGTCGATATAGGCTTCGAATGCCGCGGCGGCGCGGATTCTCTGCATCTCTTCCCGCAGCTGGGCAGCGTCGGCCTGTGAGAGCTTGTCGGCGTTTTGGCTGGCGCCAGTTACCGTGAAGATTACGTAGCTGCCATCAGCGAGGTCGACGGTTTGATAGCTGGGCGTCCCGTCAGCGCCCGTTACTGGCGCCTGGAAGATCGCTCTGGCGAGTTCGGGCGTCACTGTTTCGCCAGGCGCCGTACGAGAGATTCCGGTGCGCTGCTGCCAGCTGAGGTCGTGTTCCGCCATCAGCCGGTCGACTTCTTCCGTGTTGCCAGCGGCGAGGGCGTTGTCCAGTGCGATGCCGATTTCCCGCGCCTGCCGGATCATCGATTGTTCGGTGAGTCTTTCGCGAATGGTATCGGTCACCTCGTCAAGCGGGATCGGCTGCGGTGGAATGTGTTCCCGCCGGCGCAGCACCAGAGCGACACCGTCCTGCGGGGTCACCAAATCGCTGTTGTAACCGGAAATCAGCACTTCGTCGCTGAACGCCTGGGCGGTCACGTCGGGATGACCCAGCAGACCCATTCCGCCGACCCGGGAGAACGGTTCCGAAGTCTGAATCGGTTGCCCGACCGCCTCAGCTGCGGCAGCCAGAGAGTCGGGTTGTTCATAGCTCACGGTCTGCAGGAGCTCGGCCTGTTCGAAAAAGATCTCCTGTGCGGCGTTTTCCCGTTGCTCCTGGAGCAGTTGGTCGCGAATTTCATCGATATCAGGTTTATGCTCTCCCGTTATCGCGGTGACTTCGAGCAGATGCAGACCAAACCCCGAGCGTACCGGTTCGCTTACCGTGTTCAGGGGCAGGGAGAATGCGGCCGCCTCGAGTTGGGGGTCGAGATCACCCCGCACGACTTCGCCCAAGTCTCCGCCCCGGTTGGCAGAAGCGGGATCCTCGGATACTGTCGCCGCCAACTCGGCAAACGCAGCACCCTCCTGGAGCCGGGAGCGAACCGCCAGGAGCTTCTCGTGCGCTTCGGTTACCGCATCTTCATTCGCGTCCGGATCAAGGGAGATCATGATGTGGCGGATTTGGCGGCGCTCGGGCTGTGTTAGCTCAAGGAGCCGTTCCGCATAAAGTTGCTGGAGGTTGTCCTGCGTGACCTCGATGTTCGCCGCCAGTTCGTCACGCCGCACGACGACATAGTCGACGATAACCATCTCCGATGTCTTGAACTCGTCGATGTGCGCTTCATAGTACGCTTCGATGTCGGATGTCGAGGGTTCTTCCAGATTGGCGAAACTTCGCGGAGAGAGTCGCACGAACCGAGCGTCGCGGGTTTCTCCCTGGATCTGATTGATCTGTTCCAGTTCCTGGGGTGTCACCACCGCGCTGGACGAAAGGCTGCTGCGTATCTGATCGGTGATCATGGTCTGACGCAGCTGCCGTTCGAAACTCTGGGGGGTATTACCCTGCTGGCGTATCAGCGCCAGGTAGCGGTCCTGGTCGAAATGCCCATTGGTCTGAAACAGTTCGATGGAGGTGATGGTTTGCGCCAGCGCGTCGTCGGGAACGACGAACCCCTGAGACAGGGCATCCGCGACCAGCAACCGTTCGTCGATCAGCCGTTGCAGCTGCAGGCGGCGGATCGCTGCGTCCTCGAACATCGCCGGATCGTAATCGGCCCCGAGCATGCGCCGATAGGTCGCTTCATCGCGCTGCAGGGCGGCCCGGAACTCGTCTACGGTAATTTCCTGGGAACCGAATGTCGCAACAACCGGGTTGCCGGAATCCTGGAGGTAATCACCAATTCCCCACAGGGCAAAGGTACCGACGATCAGAAGGACCAGAAGAGCAACCGCCCACTTGGCAATCTGGTTACGCAACGTACCTAGCATGCCCTTTGACCCGATGGTCTTGAATGACGGTAATTGTCCGTGACGTTCAGAAAGCGCGGATCCGTCAAGACCCGCGCTTCGGTGTGGAACCTGGAACTCTGAAAGTGGCGGAGCGGACGGGACTCGAACCCGCGACCCCCGGCGTGACAGGCCGGTATTCTAACCAGCTGAACTACCGCTCCGGTATTGAAAGGCGTGGTGGGTGCTGAGAGGCTCGAACTCCCGACATCCGCCGTGTAAAGGCGACGCTCTACCAGCTGAGCTAAGCACCCTCCTCTCAGACAGCCGTTTAGTTTACGGCGTCTTTGAGTGCCTTGCCAGCCTTGAAGCGGGGCGTTTTGGAAGCTTTGATCTTGATGGTTTCGCCGGTGCGGGGATTGCGCCCGGTCCGCGCGCTGCGTTTGCCAATAGAGAAGGTACCGAAACCTACCAGGGTGACGCTGTTGCCTTTCTTCAGGTCCTTGGTAATGGCTTCGAGAGCCGCATCCAGAGCCCGGCTGGCGGATGCTTTGGAAAGATCGGCTGACGCGGCGATGCGTTCAATTAGTTCGGCTTTGTTCACGAGTGTCCCCCCTTTGGTGTCGTGCGCCTAAGGTTGATGAATCTAGAGTCGTCTTTGGGTTACGAGTGGCTCGGACAGGAGCCAGGATGGTTATACCAGCGGCCGGAAATTGGTGTCAAGCAAGGGATTGGCGCGGATCAGTGCTTCGGCACGGATTCGCTTTTTTCTTTCGCGCGGCGCCCTTTGGCTGATGAGACGACAGTCGGGACCGGTTGCCGGATCAGCGCGTGCTCTATCACGCTGTCGATCCACTTCACGGGGACCACCTCGAGACTCGTTTTGATGTTGTCCGGAATTTCCGACAGGTCCTTGACGTTGTCCTGAGGGATCAGAACCGTCTTGATCTCGCCGCGCAGCGCGGCGAGCAGCTTTTCCTTGAGTCCCCCGATCGGCAGCACCTCACCGCGCAGGGTGATCTCTCCGGTCATCGCCATATCGCCGCGCACCTCTATCCCGGTCAGCGAGGAGATCAGCGCGGTACACATGCCTATGCCCGCGCTGGGCCCGTCTTTGGGGATAGCCCCTTCGGGCACGTGGACGTGGAAGTCGTGCTGGTCATAGAAGTCCGGC
>JAYZWP010000148.1:0-3271 GCA_036142245.1 Pseudomonadota bacterium
AACGGACAGGCATCGCAGCAGGGAAAATCAGTCTATGCATTCATTCCGCCTTGCCATAGTCTTGTGCGGCTGCGCAATCTATGTCCAAGTGTTTGCGGCGAGCCGATGCAGGAACATCCCATGCCGATCGACTGGAAAACCTACGACGCCACCAGCCACTACGATGAGTTGATCGCACCGAGCGGAAACCCGCGCGCGGCGGCGCGACGGCTGGCCCATTACCTGGCCAGGCTCACCGATGAGGAACTGGCGGCGCGCAAGAGTGCCGCGGAAGCCGCCATTCTCGAGATGGGAATCTCGTTCACGGTCTACAGCGACGGGGAGAACATCGATCGCGCCTGGCCGCTCGATATCGTGCCGCGGATCATTGCCGAGAAAGAATGGCGGCGGACCGAAACCGGACTCGTGCAGCGCCTGACCGCGTTGAATCTGTTTATCGACGATATCTACAACGACCAGCGGATCATCAAGGACAAGGTGTTTCCCCGCGAACTGTTGGCGCAATCGGTCAACTATCGCCCCCAGTGCGGCGGCATGAAACCGGCGTTTGGCGCCTGGGCGCATATCTGCGGCAGCGATCTGGTCCGCGACGGCCGCGGCGATCTGTACGTGCTGGAGGACAACCTGCGGGTACCGTCGGGTGTTTCCTACATGATCGAGAACCGGGTCGTCATGAAGCGCGTGTTCCCGGAGCTGTTTCAAAGCTCCGAGATCATCAACGTGGACAGCTACCCGACGGACCTGTTCGACACGCTGGCGGCCATTTCGCCGCGACCCGGGGACTATCCCGAGGTCGTCGTACTCACCCCCGGTATCTTCAACTCCGCGTACTTCGAGCACGCCTTTCTCGCGCAGCGCATGGGGGCCGAACTGGTGGAGGGAGCGGACCTGATGGTCGGAGAGGACGACTGCGTCTACATGCGCACCATCCAAGGGTTATCGCGGGTCGACGTCATCTACCGGCGCATTGATGACCTGTTTCTGGACCCCGAGTCGTTCAATCCGGATTCGGTCCTGGGGGTTCCGGGGCTGCTGCGGGCGTGGCGGGCCGGCAAGGTGGCGCTCGCCAATGCGCCGGGCGCCGGTGTCGCCGACGATAAGGTGGTCTACACCTATGTGCCGGAAATCATTCGCTACTACCTGGGCGAGGATCCGATCCTGCCGAACGTGCCGAGTTATCGCTGTCACATCAGGAAGGAGCGGGACCACGTGTTAGCCAATCTCGCCAAGCTGGTGGTAAAACCGGCCAACGAATCGGGCGGCTACGGCATGCTGATCGGACCGCGCGCCTCGGACAAGGAATTGCGCCGGTTCGCCAAAGAGATTCGGCGCAATCCGCGCAATTACATCGCCCAACCGACCCTGGACCTTTCAGTCGCCCCGACGGTGTGTGACAACCGCGTGGAACCGCGCCACCTCGACCTGCGCCCGTTTATCCTGCAAGGACGGGATCACCACGTTACCGCCGGCGGCCTGACACGGGTGGCCCTGCGCAAGGGTTCACTGGTAGTGAACTCCTCCCAGGGGGGCGGTAGCAAGGACACCTGGATTGTCGGCGCGGCGCCGAAACGGAGGTCCAACTGATGCTGTCGCGGGTCGCCGAACGGCTCTACTGGGCCAGCCGTTACCTGGAACGGGCGGAGAACATCGCCCGGCTGGCCAACGTCTACGCACGCATGCTGCTCGACCTGCCGCGCAATCTCGACCTGGGTTGGCACACCCTGGTGGTGATCATGGGCGACGAGGAGCCTTTCGAACAGCGCTATCGTCGCTGGGACGAACGCAATGTCGCCAAGTTCCTGCTGCTCGACCGGGACAATTCGGGCTCACTGATCTCGTCGCTGCGCATGGCCCGGGAGAACGTGCGCACCACCCGGGACGTACTCCCCCGGGAAGCCTGGGAGGAGGTAAACGAGATCTACCTTGCGGCCCGGGGATTCGTCAGTGGGCGTCCGCCGAGCCGCAGCGACCGTGAACGCCTCACCGATCTGGTGATCGGGGGGTGCCAGCGGTTGAGCGGCATGCTCTCCAGCACCATGAGCGCCGGGGATGCCTACCGTTTCATGCGCCTGGGGCGCAATCTGGAACGTGCCGATATGACCACACGCATTCTCGACGTCGGCGCCGCCACCCGCATGGAAGCGGATGAAGCCCAACGCGCAGCGTTGGAAAGCCTGCTCTGGATCAACGTGTTGCGCTCGCTGAGCGCCTACCAGATGTACCGCCAGCACGTACGCAACCGGGTCAAGGCCGCGGACGTGATCCGCTACATGGTGCTCGACACGGAGTTTCCGCGGGCCCTGGCGTTCTGCGTCGGTCAGATCGAGGCCAGTTTCAAAGAACTGCCCGGGGGCACGACGTCGTTGTCGTGTCTGTCGGAATGCCATTCGTTACTCACCACAGAGCGCGTCCCCACCGAGCGGGGGGACGATTTGCACCGTTATCTGGACCATTTCCAGTTGGCTCTCGGGACGGTTCACGACCGCATCGCGGACACCTGGTTTCGCCTGGACCGGCCGGCGGCCTGAGCGGCCTGGTCGCGCTTCTCTCTCCATCACCACCGCAGGTCTCTCGTCATGACGATTCGCGTCGCGCTCCAGCACCACACGACCTATCGGTTCGACCGGCCGGTGAAGGTGTTTCCGCATGTGGTGAGGCTGCGCCCGGCGCCCCACGTGCGCACGCCGATCCACCAGTACTCCCTGAAGGTGGACGCAGACCCCCATTTCCTGAACTGGCAGCAGGACCCGTTCGGCAACTACCTCGCCCGACTGGTGTTCCCCGAGCCGCTCGAATCCCTGACGCTTCAGGTCGATCTGGTCGCGGAACTGGCGAGCGTCAACCCGTTCGACTTTTTCCTGGAGGAGTCCGCGGAGCACTACCCGTTCGCCTATGAACCGCTGCTGCGCAAGGACCTGGCACCCTATCTGGAGTGTTTGCCAGCCGGTCCACTGCTGCGCGACTGGCTCAACGGTCTGGACCGTGGGGAACAGCGCGTCATCGATCTGCTCGTGGCCCTCAACCAGCGCGTACAGCAGGACGTCGCCTATACGGTGAGAATGGAACCGGGTGTGCAGAGCTGCGAGGAGACGCTCGACAAGGCGTTGGGCTCCTGCCGCGACAGCGCCTGGCTGATGGTGCAGATCCTGCGTCACCTCGGTTTGGCGGCGCGATTCGTTTCCGGCTACCTGGTACAGCTCGCGCCGGACGTGAAGTCCCTTGACGGTCCCTCGGGTCCGGAAGAGGACTTCACCGACCTGCACGCCTGGGC
>JAYZWP010000149.1:0-11562 GCA_036142245.1 Pseudomonadota bacterium
GGACCCCGGGTCGTATCACCCCCGACCAGGTCCACCCCGTACCGGTTCGCCAGAACGAAAAACCCCGCGGCGAACTCCCCTAGCCAGGCGTCGTCGGCCTGCGGCAGAGTCAGCGCCAGCAGGGCCCACCGGGGGGTAGCCCCCATGGCGGCGAGATCGCTCAGGTTAACGGCAAGTGCTTTATGCCCGACCGCGCGAGGCTCGGTGTCGGGCGGGAAATGCACGCCATTGACCAGGGTGTCCACCGCCGCGACCAGATGATGGCCCGGGGTGACTGCCAGTAACGCGGCGTCGTCACCTACCCCCAGTACGACCGACGCGGCGCGCTTCGCCGGCGTGAAATACCGGGCGATGAGATCGAATTCGCCCACGAGTCACTGGCAGACGGTTCGTTCGGCCGGACGCAACCGCGCCACGAGGCGGTCCAGAACGGCGTTGACCAGCGTGTGGCCCTGCTCCGCGCCAAACTCCTTGGCCAGTTCCACCGCTTCGTTGAGAACAACGCGATACGGCACGTCGAGACGAAACTCCAACTCGTAGGCGCCCACCCAAAGTACGGCCCGCTCGACCGGGTCGAGAGCGCCGGCAGCCCGCGTCAACTCCGGCGCGATCAGATCATTCAGATGCTGCCGTCTGCGGGAAACACCGCCAACCAGTTCGCGAAAGTACGCCGCATCGGCGCGCCCCAGCCCCCAGGCAAGCGTGAATCTTTCGGCGAGTCCCCCCGCCTCCTCGGAGTCGCCCACCTGGAGTTGGTAGAGCGCCTGGATCGCACAGCGGCGTGCCTTGCTGCGTGCCCGGCTCATCTGCCCTGCGAAGGTGAATCAGACTTCATTCGCTCAGCTTACCCATCAAGTCGACCATCTCGACCACCGACAGAGCAGCATCCGCGCCCTTGTTGCCGGCTTTCGTACCCGCGCGTTCGATCGCCTGCTCGATATTGTTCACGGTGAGCAGACCAAATCCGACCGGCTTGCCGCTATCCAGCGCCACCCTGGTCAGCCCCTTGGCCGCTTCGGCGCAGACATAGTCGAAGTGCGGCGTGGCGCCACGAATCACGCACCCCAGGGCGACGACGCCATCGATCTGTTGTCTGGCCGCCAGCCTGGCAGCCGCCAAGGGCAGCTCGAAGGCACCCGGCACCTTAACTATGGTCAGGTCGGTCTGCCGGGCACCACTGCGCAGCAGGGTGTCCACCGCGGCACCGAGCAGCCGCTCAGTTATGAAATCATTGAATCGCGCCACGACGATGCCGAAACGGGCGCCGGTAACCCGCAGGCCGCCTTCGATGGTGGTCATATCAGTCACTCGCTGTCTCCGGTGAGGGTCTATTCGGTGTCGTTGCCCGACCCGAGCCAGGGCACGAACTCCAGCAGCTCCATGTCGAATCCACTCAAGCCATGCATGCGACGGGGCTTACCCATTACCCGCAGTTTACGCACCCCCTGGTCGGCCAGGATCTGCGCCCCGATGCCGTACTGCCGCAGTTCCGTGGAACTGGCTCCGGGGGACAGTTGTACGCCGAGACGATGCATTTTCAGTTGCCGCACTTCACGAACCAGATGCTCGCCATCCATACCGCGATTCAGCAGCACCAACACGCCACGATCTTCCCGGGCGATCCGTTGCAGCGCCGAATCGATACTCCATCCGCCATTCCCGTCGCCGCCCAGCAGATCCCGCAGCGCCCCGACCGACTGGACCCGTACCAGGGTCGGTTCACCGTCATCCACCGTGCCGCGAATGAGCGCCAGATGGGTCTCGTCGAAGGCGGTATCGTGATACACCGCTAACCGGAACTCCCCGTAACGGGTATTGAACGGCGCTTCGACCACCAGCTCGATCGGTTTTTCGTGTTCCGCGCGGTAGCGGATCAGGTCGGCGATGGTGCCGAGCTTCAACCCGTGCTCGGCGGCAAACACCCGCAGCTCCGGCTGGCGCGCCATGGTGCCGTCTTCGTTGAGGATCTCGACAATGACCGCGGCCGGCTCGCAGCCAGCGAGCCGCGCCAAATCACACCCCGCCTCGGTATGACCGGCCCGCGCCAGCACCCCGCCGGGTTGAGCGCGCAGCGGGAATATGTGGCCCGGCATGACGATATCCTCCGGCCGGGCATCCGGGGCCACCGCCGCCAGAATGGTGGTGGCCCGATCCGCTGCCGAGATGCCGGTTGTCACTCCCCGCGCCGCCTCGATGGAGACGGTGAAATTGGTCGCGTTCTTGTCGTTGTTGTCGACTACCATCAGCGGCAGATTCAGCGCGTCACAACGCTCGCCGGTCAGGGTAAGACAGATCAGCCCGCGCCCGTAGCGGGCCATGAAGTTGACGGCGTCCGGCGTCACTCTGCTGGCCGCCATGATCAGATCGCCTTCGTTCTCACGGTCCTCGTCATCCATCAGGATGACCATGCGCCCGGCCCGGACATCCTCGATGATCTCCGGTATGCCACTGATCTGAACGTCGCGAGTCATGGCGCGGTGAACCCGTGCTCGCGCAACAGCGCCACGTCGACACCTTCGCCGTCGGCGGTGGTCTTGAGCAGCCGCTCGACATATCGCGCCACCACATCCACCTCCACGTTGACCGAATCGCCACAGCGCAGGGCGTCGAGCGCGGTCGCCATCAGGGTGTGGGGCACCAGGTTGACACTGAAGCTGACGCCCTCGACCCGGTTCACCGTAAGACTCACTCCGTCGATTGCGATCGAACCCTTTACCGCCACGTAGCGCGCCAGCGCAAGCGGCAGGTCGAAGGTGAAACACTCCGAACGGCCTTCGGTCGACCGCTGCACAACCCGCCCGAGTCCGTCCACATGACCGCTCACCAGATGGCCCCCGAGCTGGCGTTGCAGGGTCAGGGCGCGCTCGATATTGACCGGCGTTCCGGCTTCGAAAGTTCCCAGGGTGCTGCAACGCAGCGTCTCGGTTGAAACATCCGCGGCGAAACCGCTTTGCGTGAACTCCACCGCGGTCAGGCAGACCCCGCTGACCGCAATGCTGGCGCCTATCCCGCCCGGGCGCACATCGAGATCGCCGCAGTCGATGAAAAGGCGCATGTCGGCGCCGCGCCGCGCCAGGGACTCAACGGACCCGACCGCTTCAATAATGCCTGTGAACATGCTCTCAACCTGACCCGACCGGACAATATCGTAAGCGCACGTCATCACCGAAAGGGACGACATCCAGCAGGGTGAATTCCATACGCTGCGCCATAGTGGCGGGGCTTGGCAACTCCATCAGCGGCCGCGCCTGCATTCCCAGCAGCGAAGGCCCCAGATAGATCAGCAGTTCATCGATCAGACCGGCGCCAAGAAATCCGCCGGCGAGTCGCGCCCCCGCTTCGACCCACACCTCGTTGCACTCCAGCCGCCCGAGTTCGTCCAACAAGGCCGCCAGGTCAACCCCTCCGGGCGCTGATTCTAGACGAATCTGGCGGACCTTCCGGCCGAATGCCCCCGATGGCGGGGTCACACCGGCCAGCAGTGTCTCCCCTTGCGCTCTGAAAACCCGCGCCGCGGGGTCGCTGCGGCGTTGACTGTCGATCACCACACGCAAGGGATAACGGGTCTGATCCGGCAAGCGCGCGGTGAGCTCCGGATCATCCGCCAGAACGGTTCCGGCTCCAGTGATGATCGCATCGCTGCGCGCCCGCCAGCGATGCACATCAGCCCGGGCCAGTTCACCGGTCAGCCATTGGCTGCTGCCGTCGGCCAGCGCGGTACGGCCGTCCAGACTGGCAGCCAGTTTTACCCGCACCCAGGGTCGACCGGTGCGCATCCGTCGACAGAACCCCGGGTTCAGCGCCTCCGCCCGTTCCTCCAGCAGACCCGACGAGATAGCGATTCCCGCCTCACGCAGGCGTTGCAGCCCGCTGCCCGCCACCCGAGGATTGGGGTCCGGCATCGCGGCCACCACCCGCCGAACGCCCGCCTCGATAAGGGCATCCGCGCAGGGCGGCGTCCGGCCGGTGTGACTGCAGGGTTCGAGGGTGACGAACACCTCGGCGCCGCGCGCCCGCACCCCGGCGGCGCGTAGCGCATTGACCTCGGCGTGGGGAGTGCCGGCGCGCTCGTGCCACCCCTCCCCCACGACCACCCCGTCCCGGACAATCACGCAACCGACCACCGGATTGGGGGAGGCGCCCAGGCGGCCCCGCTCGGCCAGCGCAAGCGCCTGCTCCATGTACCTCTCGTCGAGCGTCGCCATCGCGCTGCCCCGCGTCAGGTTCTGGCACGGCGGCGGCGCGGACGCAACCGATCCACCGTTTCGCGAAAAGCGTCCACATCCTCGAAGCTGCGATAGACCGACGCAAACCGCACGTAGGCAACCTGATCCAGCACCTCGAGTTCATCCATCACCCAGCTGCCAAGTTCCCGCGACGGGCACTCGCGCTCCCCGTAGGCGATCAGTCGCCGCTCGATCCGCGAGATCAGGTTATCCACCGCCTGCGTACTCACCGGCCGTTTTTCCAGCGCCCGTTCGATACCGGCGCGCAGCTTGGAGCCGTCGTAGGGTTGGCGGGCACCATCGGACTTGATGATCTGCGGATAGTTCGCTTCAAAGGTCTCGTGGGTGGTAAAGCGGGACCGGCACTCACCGCACTCGCGTCGCCGACGTACCGAATCCCCCTCTGCGCCCAGCCGCGAATCGACTACACGGGTATCCCCCGCGCCGCAGAACGGGCAGCGCAACGATTCGCCTCAGGTCTGGTAAACGGGGAACCGGGCGCACAGCTCCCGAACCTGCCCCTGCACCCGCTCGACGATGCGCCCGTCGGACAGATCATCGAGGATGTCACACATCCAGTGGGACAGTTCGCGACACTGCTCCACGCCGAAACCCCGGGTGGTGGCCGCCGGCGTACCGATACGCATGCCGCTGGTGACGAAGGGCTTCTGCGGATCGTTCGGAACGCTGTTCTTGTTGACCGTGATATGCGCCCCGCCCAGCGCGGCCTCGGCATCCTTGCCGGTCAGCCCCCGGGCAACGAAGTCCACCAGAAACAGATGGTTGTCGGTCCCCCCGGAAACAACCCGATAGTCCCGCTGCATCATGGTCTCGGCCATGACGCGGGCGTTGTCCACCACCGCCCGCTGATAGTCGGCGAACCCGGGTTCCAGCGCCTCTTTGAACGCTACCGCCTTGGCGGCGATGACGTGCATCAACGGCCCCCCCTGACCGGCCGGGAAGACCGCCGAGTTGAGTTTCTTCTCGAGTTCCGGATTGGCCCGCGCCAGAATCAGCCCGCCGCGGGGGCCACGCAGCGTCTTGTGGGTCGTGCTGGTGACCACATCCGCCACCGGCACCGGGTTCGGGTAGTGGCCGGTGGCGACCAGTCCCGCCACATGCGCCATGTCAACCATCAGGTAGGCACCCACCTCGTCCGCGATCTCCCGAAAACGCTCCCACGGAATGGTCCGGGAGTAGGCGCTGAAACCGGCCACGATGAGGCGCGGCCGATGCTCAAGCGCCAGGGAACGCACCTGATCGAAGTCGATTTTCCCCGACTGATCGTCGATCCCGTACTGCACGGCGTTATAGAGTTTTCCGGAAAAGCTGACGCCTGCCCCGTGGGTCAAATGGCCCCCATGAGCAAGGCTCATGCCGAGGATGGTGTCACCGGGATTCAGCAGCGCCATGTAAGCAGCGGCGTTGGCCTGGGAACCGGAATGGGGCTGGACGTTGGCGTAGTCCGCGCCAAACAGTTGTCTGGCCCGCGCGATCGCCAGTTCCTCGGCCACGTCGACAAATTCGCACCCGCCGTAGTACCGCTTGCGGGGATAACCCTCCGCGTATTTGTTGGTCAGCACGGTTCCCTGGGCCTCGAGCACGCGGGGACTGGCGTAGTTCTCCGAAGCAATCAACTCGATGTGATCCTCCTGCCGCGCCACCTCGCCACGGATAGCTTCCCAGAGTTCGGGATCGAAATCGGACAGGATCATGGTATTAGGAAACATCGCGCCCTCCGGCGGCGGTAACGGCTTCGGGGTGGTGCAACGGCTCGAACAGCGGGCCGAGTACGGGCCACGAGTACGGGCCACTTGACCCGTGCGGGGAGCAGGTTATGTTAGCACCCGGTCACCCGTTCATACGCTGCCCAGCACCCCCAGCCGCCCCCCCCACATGGCCAATCGACGCTCAGTTTCCAAGTCGGGAAACGCGAGTCCCCGCGCGGACCGCCTGACCGACGAAGTCGCCCTCGCGGACCTCATGAAGCGTGTCAGCGCGAAGAACGGCCAACAGCGCCAGGAGCCGCTTCCCGACCCCACGCAGTGGGCGATCCGTCCGGACCATGGGTCCGATCAAGGGCTGTTCGAAGAGCTCTGTTTTCACATGTTCAGCGCCGGCTTCTCGGGGGAGGTGGTGCGCAAGAAGTGGCCTGCCACGAGACAGGCGTTCAAAGACTTCGCTCCGGACGCGGTCGCCCGTATCAGGGAATCCACGATCACACAGCTGGCGAACGACAAAGGGTTGATCCGCAACCGGCGCAAGCTGCGTGCGGTAGTCGATAACGCCAAACAGGTACTGGCCTTGGCGGGGGAGTTCGGCAGCTTCCGTGCCTGGCTGGACAGCTTCCCGACCGATGCGCTGCACCTCGCCCACGGTGAGATCGCGAAACGTTTCGCCTGCGTCGGTCCGAGTGCTGCCGAATGGTTTCTGCTGACCAGCGGTTACGACTATTACTTCGCGACCGACCACGCACGCCGCATGCTGTTTCGCCTCGGTTTGACGAGCCGCGAAAAACCCTCCCGGGAAGAACTCAATGCGGTGTTCATGGCGCTCGCCGCGGCAACCGGCACTTCACCATGGGCCGCGAGCGCGGAACTCTTTCTGTTCGCCAGCGGCTTTCGCCTGACCGAGGCGATCTGCGCCGAACAGGTTCCGCTCTGCCCGAAGTGTCCGCTATGGGATCACTGCGATCACTTCAATCAACGCCGCTGACCGGCAACGCATAGGGGACGGTAGGAGACCACTCCGAGAGATCCCCGGCCGGTCGCGGCTTGCCGATGAAGTACCCTTGCGCGATGTCGCACTCCAGGATCTGCAGCAGTTCCCATGCCTCACGGTTCTCAACGCCCTCCGCGACCACCTTGATACCCAGGTGATGAGCCATGTTGATCGTGGAATGGACGATCACCAGATCGTCACCGTCGTTCACCATGTTCATGACGAAGCTCCTGTCGATCTTCAGCTCCGCGACCGGTAACCGCTTCAGGTAGGCAAGCGACGAGTAACCGGTCCCGAAGTCGTCGATCGCAAACTCCACCCCGATGTCATGCAGCCGGCGCATCGCATCGGCAACGGCCTCCATGTCCGACATCAAATCGCTTTCGGTCAGTTCCAGTTGGAGTTGCCATGGTGCCACGCGGTGCTTTTTCAGCAGCTCCTGAATGTAGGGCACCAGGTCAGGGTTCTGAACGTTGCGTGCCGACAGATTGACGGCAACCCGGGTGGCACGCCCTGCGTTATTCCAATCGTCACACTGAACCAGCGCCATATCGAGCACGTTGTTGGTCAGTTCGTGGATGGCGCCGGTCCGCTCGGCTACGGAAATGAACGCATCGGGTGGGATCATGCCGCGGGTTGGATGATGCCAACGCACCAATGCCTCGAACCCAACCAGGCGACGGTCCTTGAGGACCAGCTTGGGTTGGAAATGCAGTTGCATCTGCCGACTGTCGATCGCGGTACGCAGGTCGCTTTCCAGCTGCAGCAGCAAAAGCTTGTCGCGATCCTGCTCGTGATCATAGACCACCATGTCTTCGTGGTTGCGCTTCGCGACGTACATCGCCACATCGGCCCGCCGCATCAGCGTGACTTCGTCGTCACCGTGACCCGGGAACAGCGCGATACCAATGCTGACACCGATGTCCAGGGGGTGACCTTCCACACGGTAGGTTCGCGCGACATTCTTCACCACCTTGCGCCCGACAGCGAGTACGTCCGACAACCCGTGAATCCCGGTGATCAGAATCGCGAATTCGTCCCCGCCCAGCCGGGCCACGGTGTCGGACTCGCGAAGTCCGAGCCGGATACGCTTGCCGACCTCCTGCAGCAGCAGGTCTCCGACGTGATGCCCCAGGGTATCGTTGACCTCCTTGAAGCGGTCCAGATCCATCATCATCACCCCGAAGGGTTCTTTGTCCCGGCGCGCCGCCGAAATCGATTGTCGCAACCGGTCGACGAAAAGGATCCGGTTCGGCAGGTCGGTCAGGGCGTCGTGCAACGTCCGGTGTTCCAGCAACGCCTGCTGTCGCACCCGCTCCGTTATATCGGTCACAAAGGAGACGAACAGCCCGCTCCCGCTGCCAGCAGCGATGAACTGCAGAAACATCTGCACGGGAACCAGCGTGCCGCGCGAATGGCGCAGCGAAGCTTCCACGCTCGCGGAGGGCGACGCGCCGTTCGTCAGCCGCACCAATGTTTCGCGCATCGACTCGATCTGCTCAGAAGTCATCAGATCCGCGAGCGTCAAACTGCACCAGTCCGCGTCCGGGTAACCAAGGGTGGCGACGGCACCCTGGTTCGCATAGACGAACCGCAGAGAGCCTGGTTCGAACATCAGCACGGTATCCAACGCCGCGTCGACGACCTGTTTGAAGCGTTGCAGCTCGATCTCGGAGCGTCTGCGGCTCGAGATCATCCGGTTCATCACCTTGTCGGCGAGACGCAATTGCAGCACCGACTGGGCAGCGCTCTCGCGGAACAGGCGCCGTTCGACATAGCTGTCGAGCCGGCGGGCCAGCAGCGCCGGGCTGATCGGCGTGTCGATCAGATCGAGATCCGGACGGTCGCGCCACCGTTCGGCGAAGTGGTCGAGGCAACCTGACCGACATAGAGCCACCGCGACCATCAGATGCCTTTCATCATGGCCCGCCAACGCCTCCAACCAATTGTCCGCCTGAGCGTCGGCGGCATCGAACAGAATGGCCGCCGGTTTGGTATTGCGCAGCAGGGGCAACAACTCTTCCAGACCGCCGACACCCCAGCAGCGGAAGCCGAGGGTTTGAATCGGTTCGGTCACTTCCTTGACGTTGTCGCCGAGCACCAGGATGGTCGCTTCACGACGGGCGACAACGGCCTCTGTCCGTTGCAGCGGCGACATCGCCCCGGGCAGCAGAGATAGTTCGACGACCGAATCCATGAATACCATCGCGAGTCAGTAACTACGGAAAAATCCCCGTCGGGAACCCCAGATTGGTGCACGCTGGTTGAGTAGTCGGCACATCTCCACACCTCTTTAACGACCGACCAGTAATCCGCCGGACCACTCGACCGGCCCGTCCCTGTCGCCTGTTTGAAAGGTTCGGCCATCGGGAGAAGCAGGCTCCTTCCTATACAATGACGGTTCCCCGCAGCTCCATCGCTCCCACGGCGCGATGCCATGCATGGAGCCGCTCCTCATGCCGGCACGCCGCGATCATCCCGATGCAGATTGAATTTACCGCTACCGACCCGACGCGCGACCGCCAGGGTTGCGTCGTCGTTGGAATTCAGGCCCCCAAGGAACTTTCCGCCGCAGCCGTGAGAATCGACGAGGCGAGTCAGGGTGCACTCACGGCCGCGCTGCGCAGCGGCGACTTCAAGGCCGAACCCGGGCGCACGCTGCTGCTGCGCAATCTGGCCGGGGTCGCTGCGGAGCGGGTGCTGCTGGTCGGTTGCGGCCCGGCGGCAAAGCTCGACGCCGCGGCCTGGCGGCAGACCGTCACGCAGCTCGCCCGGGTACTCAAAGAGCTGGGCAGCACCAGCGCGGCGCTGTACCTGCCGGAAGTCGAAGTGCGGGAACGGGGGCTCGACTGGCGGGTACAACAGGCGGTCCAGATCATCGGCGATGGCTGGTACCGGTTCACCGGTTTCAAGTCGGACAAGGAACCAGCACCCAAGCTGAAAAAAATCTGCTTGCCGAAGGCCTTCTTGGCGGATCCGCGGGTCGACTGCGAAGGCGCCGCCCGGATCGGCAGCGCCCTGGCGCAGGGCATGGCACTCGCCCGCGACCTGGGCAACCTGCCGGGTAATGTCTGCACACCGGCCTATCTGGCCAGCGAGGCGCGGCGGCTCGGGCGATCGGCCGGCCTTACCGTCAAGGTGCTCGGCGAAGCCGAGATGAAACGCCTCGGTATGGGAGCCCTGTTGAGTGTCTCCAAAGGAAGCCGGGAGGAGGCGAAACTCATCACCATGCAGTACAAGGGCGGCCCTTCCGGCGCCAAGCCGGTGGTGCTGGTCGGCAAAGGCATCACCTTCGATTCCGGTGGGATTTCCATCAAACCCGCCGCCGCCATGGACGAGATGAAATACGACATGTGCGGAGCGGCCAGCGTGTTCGGCACCCTGCTCGCCGCCGCCCAGTTGAAGCTGCCCGTCAATGTCACGGGCGTGGTACCCGCCAGCGAGAACCTGCCCGACGGCTCGGCCAGCAAACCCGGCGACATCGTCACCACGCTGTCCGGTAAATCGGTGGAGATACTGAACACCGACGCGGAAGGCCGGCTGATCCTGTGCGACGCACTCACCTACAGCGCCCGCTTCAAGCCGGACGTGGTGATCGACATCGCGACGCTCACCGGCGCCTGCATCGTGGCATTGGGCAACCATGCCAGCGGACTGATGAGCAATGACGATGACCTTGCCGATGCGCTGTTGTCGGCGGGCATCCGCGCCCACGACCGTGCCTGGCGCCTGCCGCTCTGGCCGGAGTACCAGGAACAGATCAAGAGCCCGTTCGCCGACATGGCCAACGTCGGCGGCCGTGAGGCGGGAACCATCACCGCCGGCTGTTTCCTGGCGAAATTCACCGGGGCGTTTCGGTGGGCTCATCTGGACATCGCCGGCACGGCCTGGGTGAGCGGCAAGGAGAAGTCCGCGACCGGCCGCCCGGTGCCGCTGTTGCTGCAGTACCTGGTTGACCGGGCCCACGCCGCCTGAGTGGTCCGAAACAACGGGGCACCGCATGACGCGCATCGATTTCTATCTTCTGGCGGGGAAGGATGATGCGGACCACTTCGCCTGCCGTCTTATCGAGAAAGCGTGGCGGCTCGGCAACCAAATCTACGTCAAGACCCGAGACGCCACCCACGCCGGCGTTTTTGATCGCCTGCTCTGGACGTTTCGTGACCAGGCGTTCGTGCCGCATGAAATCGCAGGGAGTGGGTCTGATGAGGCAGCGGTTTTGATCGGTCACGACGTCCATCCAGCCAGCCACAGCGACCTGCTGGTCAATCTCGACCACAACCTGGTCGACTATTTCAGCCGCTTCAACCGGGTGGCGGAGGTGATTCCGGACACCGAGGCACCACGACAAGCGGCGCGGGAACGGTACAATTTCTACCGCGAGCGGGGTTATCCGCTGCACCACCACAGGATTTGACCATCGGTCGGATCACCGGACCGGAATGGGTGGTCCCGAAGTTGAGGAAGCGATGGAGCCGGATGACGAGACGCTCGACGACGTGCTCGACTCACTGCGCAACCACCTGGCCGCGGACCCGGAACCGCCTGCTCACGCAATGGATGCGCCAATGAACTTACAAGCCAGATCGTCTTGGCCGGTAATCGACACCCGGGT
>JAYZWP010000150.1:0-3251 GCA_036142245.1 Pseudomonadota bacterium
GCGAACCCTATGCCAGTACCAGCCTGCCCATTTATATCGTCGCGAGTCCTCACTCCGGCGACGACACGGTCTACAAAATCGTCACAGCCCTCTATAAACATTTCGACTACTTGACCACACTGCATCCGTCCTTCGCCAACTACAGCGTTGAGATGCTCCCCAAGCCGGGGCCGTTCAAACTGCATCCGGCCGCGGCGCGGGCCTACCAGGACCTGGGTGTGAAGCTCTAGCGCGCCGCTGAGGCATCCCGCCAGTGGTCGAAGTTCGGACAGTCGAACCGCGGCCCCGGCACTGGATCATCCTGTACGCCGTGGCGTTCTTCGCGCTGTCGAGCGAGGGCGCCATGGGACTGGTGTTCCCCCTGCTGCTGATCGCCCGGGAGACATCCGCGCAAGAAATCGGCACGCTGGTGGCTCTGGCGGCTCTGGGTCCGCTGATCCTGTCGATTCCCGCCGGGCAGCTGTGCGACCGCTACGGCGACCGGGCCGTTCTGCTGGCCTGCGCCGCCGGTGCGCTGGTTACCATGCTGCTGTATCCGGCGGTTACCGGCTTCTGGTTGCTCGCCGCGGTGCAGATCCTGGGCGGCACCGCCCGCTCGCTGAGCTGGCTGGCCACCCAGTCCTGGGCCACCCGTCACAGCCGTGCGGCGGATCGCGCGCACCACATGGGATTTCTCACCTTCGCCGCCAATCTCGGCATGCTGCTCACACCCCTGGCCGCCGGCATGGTCATGGACCGTCATGGGGTGGAAACGGGGTTCTATCTGTTGGCTGTCTGGTCGCTGTTGCTGCTGCTTCTGCTGTGCGTATTACCGGCTTTTCCGGTGGTGGAACCGGCACCCTCGCGTCAGGGCAGCGTGCTCGCCTCCGTGGTCGATCCATTCCGGGACGCGTGGCGCATGACGCTGCGGCCGGTGGTGGCGGTGGTGCTGCTCGGCACTTTTCTGCGGTTGGGCACCATCGCGTTGGCGCAATCTTTCTATCCGGTGTTCCTCACCCAGGCGGGTTACAGCGCCGCGACCATCGGCTCGTTGTTCTCGCTGATGTTCCTCGCCAGCACCGTGGCATCGCCCCTCTACGGTTGGGCGATCCGGTTCGTCCCCGGCGGCGGGATGATCTGGTTGAGTGCCGCGCTCAGCGTGGCCGGAATCTGTCTGATTCCTTTGTCAAACAGCCTGATCAGCGTCGCCCTGCTCACTGTGGTGCACGGCATCGGCATCGGATTCAGTCTGCCGACGCTGCTCGCCGAAATGGCCGGTCGGACCGGTGCACAGGAACGCGGCATGGCCGTGGCGGTGCGCTCGGTGTTCAACCGGCTCGGATACTTGACAGTACCGGTTATGATTGGCTGGTCCGTCGCGGCAGTGGGGCTGGCGCCCTCTTTCTATCTGGCCGGCGGCGTGATGGGTGCCAAGCTGCTGGCCGGCATGGTGCTCGATTGGAGAGTCCGACCCGTCGTTACCCGCTGACGCTCTCGGCTCGCTGTCCCCCTCTCATTCGGAAACCTGATTGATGCCGCCACGGATCTGGCTGGTGCACGCCACGGCGTTTTTTACCCTGTCCACGGAAGCCCTGATCGGCCTGCTGCTGCCTCTGCTGGCGGTCGACAGGGGCCTGCCGCCCGCGATGCTGGGTGCCATGGTAGCCGTCGGCTCGGTGGGCTCTCTGCTGCTGGCGGTGCCGGCCGGGGCGCTCTGCGATTACTTCGGGGACCGGCGGCTGCTGATCGCCATGGCGTTGATCACGGCGGTCACCAGCGCCTTGTATCCGGTCGCTGTCTGGCTTCCGGCGCTGGCGCTGGTGCAGATCTTCGGCGGGGTGGCGCGCAGCAACACCTGGGTGGCGGCGCAGTCTTACGGGGTGCGTGCCATCGACGACGCGCAGCGCCATCGCTTCACCGGCCATTTCTCCTTCGCCGCCAGCATCGGCATGCTCGTGGCACCGCTGGGTGCCGGTTACTGCATGGAGCTCTGGGGGGTCGATGCCGGGTTTTTCTTTATGGCGGTTTGGGCCGGCGTGGTGGTGGTGGTGGCTTGCATCCTGCCGGAGCACGAGCGGCCGCCGCGCTCGGGCAGGCGTGCATCGGTCTGGTCGGTTTCCCGCGGTTCCTACGCCGCGGCCTGGCCGCTGCTGTTTCGTCCCATGCTGTTGTTACTCTTGACTCTGACCCTGCTGCGCCTGAGCGGGGCGGCGATGAACGCCACCTTCTTCCCGGTGCACCTGGAACAGGTGGGCATGAGTCATTTCACCATCGGCCTGCTGGTGGCGGTTATAAACGCCGGCAACTCCATCGGTTCGCTGCTGGCGGCGCCGCTGGTGAAGCGCGGCAGCTCCGGTGCGGTGATCTTTCTCAGCATGGCCGTGTCCACCGTGTCCATGGCGCTGATTCCGGCCTTCCGGGATCAGCTTTCCATCACGCTGTTGACCCTCATCCACGGCACCGCGCTGGGAATCAGTCTGCCGATCCTGCTGGCCGGACTGGCGCGTCATAGCAAGCCGCAGGAGAGGGGTCTGGTGCTGGCGCTGCGGGCGGTGTTCAACCGTGTCGGTTACCTGATCGCGCCCCTCGCACTCGGTTGGCTGGTCGCCGGGTACGACATCCTCACCGCATTTCTGGTTCTGGCCGCGGTGGTATTGACCCTGTTGGCGGTGACCTACCTGCTGTGGCGCCGGGGTCAGCAGAACCAGGCGGCCGCCTGAGGCTGGTCTCGCGGTTTCCGAAATAACGGTCAGCAGGCGGCCGCGATGCGCTCCGAGGCGCGCGCGTGTTACCTGAGATGCGCGGCGAATCGCTAGAATGGCAGCCGCGTTTCCGCGGTCGTGACATCCCGTCAGGGCCGGTTAAAGCAATCAGGAGAGGATGATGCCGACGATCTATGGAGCACCGGTTTCCCCGTTCGTGCGCAAGGTGCGCGCCTATATGAAGGAGCGCGGTCTGGCCTACGAGCTAACGCCGGTGATGCCGGGGTCTGACGACCCGGCATTCCGCAAAATCAGCCCGCTGGGCAAGATCCCCGCGTACGTCGAGGGAGATTTCGCAATCTCCGACTCTTCAGTCATTCTGAGCTACCTGGAATCGACCGCGAACGGGAAGGGGCTGCTGACTGGTGACCCCAAGCAGGATGCGCGGGCCTGGTGGTTCGACGAATACGCCGACAGCAAGTCCTTTGACGTGCTCATCTCGAAGATCTTTTTCGCCCGTGTAGTGGGTCCGAAGTACTTCAACCTGCCGCTGGACGAAACCGCCATCCG
>JAYZWP010000151.1:0-2853 GCA_036142245.1 Pseudomonadota bacterium
AGGGACTGGGGGCCCATCCGCTCCAATCTCCAGGGACGGGCGTTCGCCGTCCCTTTCGCAGTATGGCGGCGCCTGAAAACGAAGCTGGAGGCGTCAAATCCTGACCTGACAAAGGTTCTCAAGCAAACTGTTCCGAAATCGGTCCGGAGATTTCAAAGTGAAAAGGCTCTGGAGGATTGGCTTGAGAAAAACCTTCGAAGACTGAAACCATTTGGATTTCACCTGGACATCCTGGAGCGCCAGAAAGTCTGCGGCGGTATGGGCAGAATTGATCTACTCCGCGTGGATAACAAAACCGGTGGATACGTTGTCATCGAGTTGAAGAACGCCCGAGCAACGCGCGATGCCGCGGGCCAGGTAGCCGCTTACCTGGGCTGGGTCGCCTGGAACCTGCCGAACCGAAGGAAACCGCGTGGACTGGTGATTGCTTCTGGCGAAGATAGCGCCTTTCGCAATGCACGACGCGCTGTGCCGCGACTCGAATTCGTGTCATTGGATGACTTGCACCCCAAGCTTGCCGACGCCTGAAGCCGATTCCCGTCGAGTGAAAGAATTCCGCGCCGAAACCACTTCAGGCACGCCGGGTAACGCCAATGAACCAGATGCTGACCTGCGCTCCAACGTTGAGGTGCCGACCCCGACCCATTAACATGCACACCCTCGCGAGGATATGCGTGCTAACCGGCTCCCAGAGCCGGTTTTTGCTCTTTAGCCGCCGGCATTCACGCCACCCCGCGCCGAATTCAGGAGACACTAGCGATGAAGGTTAATTGCGCACTCATCGGTTCCGGCAACATCGGCACCGACCTGCTCTACAAGATGAAGCGCAGCGAAATTCTCGAACCGGTCTGGATGGTGGGCATCGACCCCGCTTCCGACGGCCTGAAACGGGCCAGGGAAATGGGCCTTAAATGCACCGCCGAAGGGGTCGACGGGCTGGTGCCCCACGTCGAGGAAGACAACATCAGGATCGCCTTCGACGCCACCTCGGCCTATGTGCACCAGGGCAATTCGGACGCCATGACCTCCCGCGGCGTGGTGATGATCGACCTCACACCCGCTGCTATCGGTCCCTTCTGCGTGCCGCCGGTGAACCTCGCGGACCATCTCGGCAAGAAGGAAATGAACGTCAACATGGTCACCTGTGGTGGCCAGGCGACCATCCCGATGGTGGCAGCGGTTAGCCGCGTGCAGGATGTGGTCTACGCCGAGATTGTCGCCACGGTCTCCTCGAAATCCGCCGGCCCCGGCACCCGCAAAAACATCGATGAGTTCACCCGCACCACCTCAAAAGGGCTCGAGCTGGTCGGCGGGGCGCGCAAGGGCAAGGCGATCATCATTCTGAACCCCGCCGAACCACCGCTGATCATGCGCGACACCATCCACTGCCTCACAGAGACCGTGCCGGACGAGGAAAAGATTACCCAGTCGGTGCAGCAGATGATTCAGGAAGTGCAGAAGTACGTACCCGGCTACCGCCTGCTGCATAAGGTAGTGTTCGACGGCAACCGCGTCTCTGTCTTCGTCGAGGTCGAGGGACTCGGTGATTACCTGCCGAAGTACGCCGGTAACCTGGACATCATGACCGCCGCGGCGCTGCGCACCGGCGAGATGATCGGTCAGGAAATTCTCTCCGGCGCCTTCCAGCCGTCGCCGGAACTGGCCGCCAACATCGCCGCCAGCGCCTGAGCAAGCCCGACCACGCGAGGACAACACCATGGATTTGAAAGGCAGAAAAGTCACGGTACACGACATGTGCCTGCGCGACGGGATGCACGCCAAGCGCCACCAGATCACCCTGGAGCAGATGGTGGATATCGCCACCGGGCTCGACGAAGCCGGGGTACCGCTGATCGAAGTCACCCACGGCGATGGCCTGGACGGCTCCTCCATCAACTACGGATTCGGCCTGCACACCGACGAGGAGTACCTGAAGGCGGTGCTGCCGAAGCTGAAGAACGCCAAGGTCTCCTGCCTGCTGGTGCCCGGCATCGGCACCGTGGACCAGCTCCACATGGCGGCGGACCTGGGCATCAGCTGCGTGCGGGTGGCTACTCACTGCACCGAAGCTGACGTCGGCGAGCAGCACATCGGGCTGGCGCGCAAACTGAACCTGGACGCGGTCGGTTTTCTGATGATGGCCCATATGGAGCCGCCGGAAAAAATCCTCGAACAGGCCAAACTGTTCGAGAGCTACGGCGCCACCTGCCTGTACGTGACCGACTCCGCCGGCTACATGCTGCCGGACGACGTCAAGGCGAAGATTTCCCTGCTGCGCGAGAACATCGCCCCGGAGATCGAACTCGGCTTCCACGCCCACAATAATCTGGCCATGTCAGTCGCCAACTCACTGGCGGCGGTCGAGGCGGGTGCCAACCGGATCGACGGCTCCGCCGCGGGGCTCGGCGCCGGTGCCGGCAACACGCCGCTGGAGACCTTCATCGCGGTGTGCGACCGCATGGAGATCGAAACCGGCGTGAATCTCTACAAGATCATGGACGTGGCGGAAGACATCGTGAAGCCGATCATGGATCAGCCGGTGCGGGTCGATCGCGACTCCCTGTCCCTCGGCTACGCCGGCACTTACTCCACCTTCCTGCTGCACGCGCGGCGCTTCTCCGAACGCTACGGTATCCCGGTGCGCGATCTGCTGGTTGAGTGCGGCCGCCGCAAGACGGTGGCCGGCCAGGAGGACATGATCGAGAGCATCGCCCTGGAAATGTTGGCGGAACGAGAGTCCGCCGGTGCGGCGGCCTGACGGGAGCACCGAAACCATGGATCAGGCGACCGTCCACCAACTGGCGGAATTTCTCGACGACGCGGAGGTCAACGCCCGGGAAGTGACCAAGATCA
>JAYZWP010000152.1:0-2809 GCA_036142245.1 Pseudomonadota bacterium
CGCGAGCGGGAGGCGGAACTCGCGGCCGCCCGGGAAAAACTGCTGCGCCAGGAGCGGGCGGCCGCGGTCGGGGCGATGGCGGCTGGCGCCGCCCACGAGCTGGCGACGCCGCTGAGCTCGATCGCCATCCTGCTCGGGGAATTGCGGGAACGGCTGCCGGGCAGTGGTCCGGTGGCGGAGGACCTCGATCTGGCCCGTTCGCAGATTGGGGTCTGCCAGGAGATTCTGACGCGTACCTTGCGGGTGCCTGTCGCCCCGGAGCGGCAAGCGGCGCACACTGACACCGCCGCGCTGCTGCGCGAGATCGTCACCGACTGGCGGGCACTCAATCCTGGCTGCGAGCTGCGCTTTGACCCTCCACCTGTGCCCATACCCGGCGTGGGAGTGCCGCCTGACCTTCTGCGGCAGATCGCCTTTACCCTGTTCGACAATGCCAGGGATCACGGCAGCGGCGAGGCGACGCTGCTGTTGCGGCTACCTGCTGGCGGCAAGTCCGCGCGCTCTGTTCAGCTCATCCTGTGCAACACCGAAGCTGCGAACAGCGACCCCTCGGCCGGTTACGGCGTGGGGTTGTTGTTGGCCACCACCGTGGCGGAATCCTGCGGCGGGCGTCTGCGCCTGGAGCGGGTTCGTGCAGGACAGATAAGGGCCATTCTGGAACTCCCGATCCGGGTGCCGGCGGTGCCGGCGAGAACCCGATCCACCTTGGATGCGGAGCATGCGGCGCCTGTTGCTGGCTGACGATGACCCGGTGTTCCGCCGGGTGATGGGAAGGGCGCTTGTTCGCCGCGGCTTCGAGGTGCACGAAGCCGGGAGCGCGGACGAGGTGCTCCCCCTTGCCGGCGCCGTTCAGCCGAGCCACGTCGTCCTCGATCTGCGCCTCGCCGACCGTTCCGGGCTGCACTTGATCGAACCGCTGCTGATGCTCGATGCGTCGCTGCGGATCGTTGTGTTGAGCGGTTACGCGAGCCTCGCCACCGCCATAGACGCGGTCAAACTCGGAGCCGTGTACTACCTGCCGAAACCGACCGACGCCGATGCCGTCGTCGCGGCTTTTTGCCATGCCAAACCGACCCCGCAGGCGATTGACGAGGCGCCCCCTGTCTCTCTGGCGCGGCTCCAGTGGGAACAGATCCAGCGGGTTCTGGCGGATAACGACGGTAATGTTTCGGCCACCGCCCGGGCGCTGGGCATGCACCGGCGCACCCTGCAGCGCCGGCTCGCGAAGCGGGCGCCGGGTTAGCCTCCAAGGCGGGTTCACCGGCAAGGCCGGACGCGAACCCCGACGCGGGTCATTGAGTCCCGGAGCGCGGCGCGGGCTGATGCCGGCTGGCAGGGAGCCGAAAAACGTCATGGACGGCGTTTCTCGCCGTTTTCCTAATAGTCGCGGCGCGGCGCGCCGTACCCTCCGGGGACGGAAAATGGCGGAGTACGCCCGACCAGCGCTTCGAGAAGGGCCAGCTCGTCGTCGGTGTGGTTCACGAAGGGTGCGGGTTGGATTCGCGCGTCGGAGCGGCCTGCCGCATAGACATAACGTGGCGCGTCGTGGTGACGGGTGACGATCTCCTCGCTGAGATCGGGTGCGTCGATTGCGGCGATTCGCGTGGTGCCGTAACAGGTACAAATGTAGGAGCGCTCCGCTTCGGCTTCGAGGTACACACCGGTGCCGCGGATACCGATGGTCGCCAGCGACGTCTGTGCGCGAAACCGCCCGCTGCCAAACACGGACAACAGCTTGCCGCTCAGCAGACGCAGCGAGCGGGTCAATCCGGTGCGTTCATCCTGCATGAGGTCCATGCGGCTGTTGGCGCGCAGGAGAAATGCCTCGCTGCCCACGACGAATGCGACCTGCGCCCCGGGGCCGGTGCGAACGCGCGAATTCGGGGTAATGGCAGTATCGAGGTCGGCAGCGATCTCATCCACGGTGACGTCGCCGCGCAGGGTGTAAATCGATCGGCCGGCCGGTAGCCGGTGCGGAACCTTGCCCAAAAGTTGTGCCATCGATACGCCGATCCCGGTAGCGCCAAGCGCTCCGGCCGCCAGAGCCTGCACCAGAGCCTGCACCAGAGCACGCCGCTGACGGGACTGTAATGGGGATTTTCCGTAAACTATTTTCATTTTAAAAAATGTTCTATTTCATTGAGATATAGGTAGTACTTAATGTAGGCTCTCACATTCCCGCTTCCGTTGCTGCAAGAGACCGCATGCCCCGACGATCGCTCAGATCCGCGCTGACCGCTCTGGTGTGTCTGTCATGGGCCGGCCTGGCCGATGGTCTGTGGGCTGCGGAAGCGCTGGTGCCACAGTTGGCCCTGGAAGTACTTTACGATAACAATATCGGTTTAGCGGAACGTCGAGCGGATCGCGAAGCGGATCTCATCGCCAGCGCGGCCGGTTCCCTGAGACAGACGCTTACTCTGGGTCCGCGCAGTGCGTTGACCCTCAGGGTCGCTGCGAAGTACCACGAATTCATCGATTTCAGCGACCTGAATCGCCGCGAGTTTGGTGCGGGGGCGCGCTGGTACTTCCAGCCGATACCGGGATTCACGCGGCCCTGGTATTCGCTTTCCGTGGACTGGAGCGCGCTGCGCCACGCCGACAGCACGATACGGGACGGCGCGCTGTGGCGGCTCGGCGCCAGTACCGGACGGCGCTTCACCGATCGGGTGAGCGGTCAGTTGGGTTACGGCTATGTCAACCGCGGTGCCCGGCGTGGCGAGGTGTTCGACCTTGAGCAGCACCGGCTGTTCAGCGCCCTGGAGTGGCGCCTGGAAGGAGGCGCGACCCTGTATGGGAACTACTCCGTGAT
>JAYZWP010000153.1:0-3850 GCA_036142245.1 Pseudomonadota bacterium
CGCCCTCGATCACCTCGATGCGCACCTCACCGCTTGCTATCTTCTGCGGCGGCACAGTCGCGGTCGCGACCGCGTAGCCTTCCGCCCGGTACAGGGCCGTGAGCTTGTCGGCGATATCGTAGATCTGCGCCAGGGTGAGCCTGCCGCCTTCGTGGGGGCTGGTGACGGAGCGAATCTGCGCATCGGTCAACACAGTGTTGCCGGTGACCACGATACGGCTCACCTCGATCTGCCGGCCGCCCTCGGGCACGGCACGGCGCGGGGGCGGTGGCGGGGCGATACCTTCCGGCAAACCGGCCGGTGGTTCCAGGGCGGGGGTTGGCGAGACGGTGCTCTCGACGGTGCCGGGGGTCGGCGGGGCAGCCACCGCGGCGGTGCAGATACAGGCCGATAGAATGGCCCAGGGCAAGGCCCGGCGCCCGGTGTTAGTTATCCCCATCTGGCTCCCTGCAATCGTTCTGACACGCGGTGCTTGACTCCCGCGACGCCGCGGCACTGCGGCGGTTGTTCGACAGTGCTGAATCTTACCCCATAGACCAACGGGGAAAAATAGCGATTCGACTTTAAAAATACACCACAACTATCTGTGAATAATGAATAAATTTTCTAGCCCACTGCTCACACTCGCCGGGCATGGGTTATCGTCCCGCCAATACTCTCGGCAATTCGACGTCGGCATTGGGCCATGAGAGTCGCCATCTGCGGCTGCGCCGGCATCGGCAAGACGGCACTGGCCGCCGCGCTGAGCAGCCGGCTGGACGCGCAACTGATCGACGAGAACTACGCGCCGCTGTTCATCGCGGGCGGCCTTTCCGGCGCGCCCGAGGCACTGGCCGACCGGTTCGAGCAGGTGCTGCGACGCAAACAGCCGGCGGACCGATCAACGGTGGTGGCGGACCGCTGCGGAGCGGATCTGTTCAATCTCTGGCTGGCCCATCAACTCCACCGCCTGGCGGACCGCACGGCGGCCTTCGCCGCCGCCTGCCATGAGCAGACCCGCCGGTTCGATCTGCTCGTCTTCCCGCCCTGGGACGAACTGAAACTGGTACCACATGACGCCGCCGACAGCCGCGTGCGGGTGCAAAACCGCTGGATTCAACTGCGCAACCACGCCGCCATCCTTGGCCTGGCGACGCTCTGGCGGGGTCCGGACCGGGTGCTGGAGCTGCCCCGCGGACTTGGCACCCCGGCGCAGCGGGCGCGGTGGCTGGAGCGGGAACTGCAACGACGTGGCCTGCTTCCGGAGACGGCGCCGTGACCGTCGCGAACGGTGAGTCGGCAGCCGCCTGGTTGCCGTGGCAGCCGGGTCCGGAGCCGGAGCGTTACTTCTCGGATGGGGAGGTTCACCGGCGCCTGACGGCGAACCCGGCCAGCTATCTGGCCCACCTCGCCGAGGCGCTCGGGCGGATCGGCCGCGGCGCCTGGCGGAGCGACATGCCGCCGAAGTGGCTGTTCGAGGATGAGGCGGGAGATTTCCGGGTGATGCCCTGCGTCATCCGCGAGCGGGGCCGTCCGCTCGTCAAAGCGGTGAAGGTGGTCGGCACCAATCGGCGGCGCAGTGTCGTTCCGGACCAGATCACGGTGGGTCAGGCGTTTCTGTTGCACCCGGCGGACAACTTCATCTCCCACCGCTTTGCCGCCTGCGTGCTCTCCTCGGCACGTACCGGTGCCTGCGCGGCGTTGGCGGCACGCGCTCTGGCGCCGCAGGCCAGTCGCCTGCGGATCATCGGCTGCGGGCGGGTCGGTTACTACGTGGCCCGCTACTGCGCAGCGGCGCTGCCGATCGATCGCATCACGCTGCAGGATCGGGATGGCGGGCGCGCCGATCGCCTGGCGGGCTGGCTTCGTCAGCAGTTACCCGGCGCCGTCGTCGTGAAGAGCGGCGCGCGGGCACCCGCCGAATCCGGCGAGGTGCTGGTGCTGGCAACCGACAGCCGCACGCCCCTGATCACCGCGTCGGAGCGGCCGCGCCTCACCGTCTCCCTGGGAGCGGACGCCCCGGCCCAGCGGGAGCTGCCGGACGACTGGCCGCTCCCGGACAGGGTGGTGGTGGACACCCGCGACAGCAGACGGTTCGGCGACCTGGCGGCCTGGGACGCCCTCGGCCGGCTGGACGGAGTCACGCTGCTGGAGCTGAGCGAGCTATTCACGACAGCGCAACCGGCTCCGGCTGCATCACCGGCGCTGTTCATCTCCACCGGCAGCGCTCTGCTGGATGCCCTGACGATGCACTATCTGGCGGGCGACCCGGACGCGCCATTGCCCAATCAGCAGGCGTAGGCCGGGTCAGTCCGTCAGGGAGTAACCCGGACGCCACCTGAGGGCCGCGGCGAAACTGAACATCGCGCAAAACCTTCGCGTCACGCCGGGTTACGCGGCTCTGCCGCTAACCCGGCCTACCCCCCGGGGTTACGTCAGCAATGGCACTTACCGTCCTGCGACGCTACGGCGGCGAATCATCCCGACCTGGCGCACAGCAGGCGATCGGCGCGCTCCAGCACAGTGGTGGTGCTGTCCCCCCACCCCCGGTAACGCTGGGCGAACCGGTGCGCCGCCTCGGTGAAGCGCGGTTCGGTAACCAGCCGGCGCAGGGCGCCGGTCGCGTCCGCCGGCGCCCGGCCGGAGACGGTCAAACCGGCACCCAGTTCGGCGACCCGGGCGGCGTGGACGCTCTGCTCGAGGGTAAAAGGTACGGACAGCAGCGGTTTGCCGGCGCACAGAGCGCTGGCAAGAGTGCCATGCGTGCCGTTGCAGATCACCGCCGCGGCGTGCTGCTCGATGGCGGCAAAATGAACGGGGCGATCGAGCAGGCGCAGATTGTCCGGCACGGCGCGGATCCGGCGCCGGTCGAGGGGTGGCGCATAGGCCAGCACGCTGCAGCCGGTGCGCGCCAGAGCACCGAGCAGCTGCGGCGGGGAGGTCGGCTCGCTCAGGTAGGCGAATACCTTGTCGCCGCCGCCGGCAGGCCACCGCGGCTCGGTCTCGATCGCCAGCGGCCGATCCAGGGTGCCCACGTAGTCCGGGGCTCGCCGCTCACCCGCGTAGGGATCCAGCTCCGGGTAGGTGCGCAGCCATTCCTGGTCGACCCGGTACAGATCGGCGATCGTATCGAGCGTCGGCGCTCCGAGCGCTTGCGCGACCGCGTTGGCCCGCGCGAGGAGCGGCGGAACCTCGGGGTGGTCAACGTCCCGGCCATCGGCGAGCCCGGCTTGTCCGGCCAGATCGGGCCAGCGACGGGTGTGGGGCGGAATGAAAAACCCGTTGCTGAGAGTCGCTGTGGCGAAGGACCGACCCCGCGCCGCCAGCAGGGCGGTGGGCGCGTGGTCAAACAGCACCAGGTCCGGGTCGAGCGAGTCATACAGTGCACGCCAGGCGCGGCAGCGGGCGAGCAGGGCATCGGCGTCCTGAAAGCCGGTGTTGTCGAGAATCTGGCTGAGCCGGGTCACCCGGGGATGGGTGACCGGCACGCCGTGCTGAAACGGCGCCTGGCAGAGCGTCACCGCCGGCTCGGGATAGACCATCTGCGCCCAGCGCAGATTGCGCAGCGCCAGAGAGACCTGGTGTCCGGCGGTCAGCCAGGAGGACACCAGGGCACGCCAACTGCGCAGGTGCCCGGTGGAATCGCCGAGTTCCCAGGCGATGAGGATACGGGCCAGTGTTCAACTCCCGCCGGGGCGCGGCAAAGACCGCATCGGCTTGCCCGTCGGGCGCCGGACCGGCGTCAAAAGGGCAGCGGCTGCGGCGCGCCGGCGCGCGCGAGCAGGTCGCGAAACTGCGCCTGGATTCGCTCGATGGCTTCCTGGCTGTCCCCCTCGAAGCGCAACACCACCACCGGCGTGGTGTTGGAGGC
>JAYZWP010000154.1:0-4079 GCA_036142245.1 Pseudomonadota bacterium
GCCGTGGCTCTCGCCGAAGGTCGTCACCCGAAACGCCTGCCCGAAACTGTTACCGCTCACCGCCGTCCCCGCTCTTCTTCCCCGGCGTGAACAATACCTGCACCGACGCCACGTGCGGCAGGTCGCACACCACCTCCACCAGATCCGCGGCACACTGTCGCGCCGCCTCCGGCGCGCGGCCGGCGAGGGGCAGCACCATCTCCACTTCGATCTGGTCGCGCTGGTAGTGCAGGCGAATGTCCTGGACCTCGTGAGCAGCCGGCTGGCTGGCGATCGCTTCACGGATGATGCGCAGCATTTCGTCGCGTAATGGCAGATGGCGGCCCAGCAAGGCGCCGCGGTCATCCTCCGAATCCACGTGCACCAGAACATCCGCCACCTTGTCGACACTGTGTACCACCCGGTCGCGAATCCGCTCGGCGATGCGGTGCCCCTCCGACACGGTAAGGCGCGGATCGACGATGACATGCACATCCACCAGCGCATAGGCACCCGCCTGCCGGCTGCGCAACATGTGCAGGTCGCGCACCCCTTCGACCCCCTCGATAAGTTGCCGGATATCCACCACCTCGCCCTGCTCAAGAGCCTCGTCGGTCAATTCACGAACCGCGGCCCAACTCGTGTCCCAGCCGACCTTGGCGATCATCATCGCCACCCCGACCGCGGCGATGGGATCGAGGTAAGGCAGCCCGGCCATGCTGCCGGCGACACCGATCAGCACCACCACCGAGGAGATCGAGTCGGTGCGATGGTGCCATGCGTTCGCGCGCAACAGTTTCGAGTTGACCCGGTCGGCTGCCTGCAGGGTGTAGAAGAACAGCCCTTCGTTGGCGCCGATCGAAAGCAGCGCCACCCAGACCGCGAGAGCGGAAGGCGCCGGACCGGGATGCTGGAGTCCCGCCACCGCACCGTAACCGATGGCCAGCGCGGTTGCCAGCAACACGACGCCAAGCGCCAACGTCAGGGCCGTCTCGATGCGGCCGTGGCCGTAAGGGTGGGAGCGGTCAGGCGCCCTGTCCGCCTTGCGGGCCGCCACCAAAACGATGGCATCGGTGGCAAGATCGGAAAATGAATGCAGACCGTCCGCCACCAGCGCCTGGGAATTGGCCACCACACCGCAGCCGACCTTGGTCACTGCCAATGTCGAATTCACCAGCGCGCCGACAACCGTGACGTTGCGGCTGGCGGCGTAACGATCCGACAGCCGGGTCATCGGATCCCGATCGGCGGCGTGCAGCAATGGAGCCAGACGTGTCATGGGCGAGTCACTTCAATATCCAGAAAGAGGGTTTCGCCCTCCCGGCGGCTCCCGTGGAAACGGTGCCCGTGAACGCGGCACCAGGCCGGGATATCCTCAAGCACGCCCGGATCGGTCGCCGCCACTTCCAGTCGGTCGCCGTCATCGAGACCGGCGATTTTCTGCTGGGTGCGGATGACCGGCAGCGGGCAGAGCAGATACCGGGCGTCAAGTTGGTGTTGCGCCATCGCGCGCCTGACCGTAGACAGCTTCGATAGAGGTAAGACGATGCCGCTACAGGATACCGCGTCGCGACCCTCGTGAGCAGAAACGGGCAACGCGGTGAGCCACCGAGCCGGCGTAATACCACAGGCCTGGTTCTGGCGGGCGGCGCGTCGCGTCGCATGGGGCGCGACAAGGCGTTGCTCGAGGTCGCCGGCAGAACCTTTCTACAGTGCGCGGCGCATGCGCTCTCCGTCACCTGTCACCGGGTGCTGATCAGCACCGGCCAGCAGCCTGGCGCCTACGGCTTTCCGGAATTCCCCGAGATTCTCGATCCACCCTCGTACGCCGGGCCGCTGGCCGGAATGCTGGCCGGATTCGATTGCTGCCGGGAGGACTGGCTGCTGGTGGTGCCGTGTGACCTGCCGCTGTTGACACCTGAATACGGTTCGCGCCTGCAGCAGTCACTGGCGGGCGGCGGCGTCCTGGCGGTGGCGGCCGCCGGGGGCCAAACCCATTTCGCTTGCCTGCTGGCCCACGTCTGCCTGGGGGCATCGTTGCAAAACTACCTCGACCAGGGTGCACGCCGCGTGGAACCCTGGGTGCTCCAGCACCATCCCACAATTGTGGATTTTTCCGACCTGCCGAACCTGCTGCTGAACGTCAACACGCCGGATGCCCTTGAGCGGGCACGCCAACTGGCGGAGCAACCGCCAGGCGCCGCGCAGGAGAGGACTTGATGTGGTGAACGGCCAGAAACCGGCCGACACCGTGGGACGTTTCGCCCCATCGCCGACGGGACCTTTCCACATCGGCCTGCTCACCGCCGCGCTGGGCAGCTACGTCGCGGCACGTGCGGCGGGCGGGCGTTGGCTCCTGCGCATCGAGGATATCGATACTTTGCGGGCGGTTCCCGGCTCCGAATCGGCCATCCTGCGCGGTCTGGAAGTTCACGGGCTGGATTGGGACGGGACACCCCTACGCCAGAGTGAGCGGACCGAGGCGTACGCTGCCGCGCTGCAGCGACTTGCCGAGCGCGGCCTATTGTTCGACTGCGCCTGTAGCCGCAGGGAGATCGCCGCCATCGCTCACGCCGGTAGCGAAGGGCCGATATATCCCGGCACCTGCCGGTCGGGCTTGCCCGCGGGCAAACCTGCCCGGGCGCGGCGGGTCAGGGTCACCGATGTCCCGATCGCATTTGAAGACGGGGTGCAGGGCCACTTCCAGCAAGACCTCGCCCGGCAGGTGGGCGACTTCGTGCTGTATCGGGCGGACGGCGTCTGGGCCTACCAGCTCGCCGTGGTGGTGGACGACATCCATCAGCAGGTCACCCAGGTGGCGCGCGGGCGGGACCTCCTCACCTCGACGCCGCGTCAGATCTACCTGCATCACCTGCTCGGGCACCGCGCGCCGGACTACCTGCACCTGCCGCTGATCACCGATGCCGCGGGACTCAAGGTGAGCAAACAGACCGGCGCCGCACCACTCGATCCGCGCCGCGCCGGCGCCAACCTGACCAAAGTACTCCGCTTCCTTGGCCAACAACTGCCGCCAGACCTGCACGGCGCACCGCCACCCGAGCAGCTCGCCTGGGCGACCGCACACTGGCAGGTGGCGCGGGTGCCTCGGCAAGGCGGCTTCGTGGAACCTTCCGGCGCACACGGCGGTCAGGAGTAGGGAGGCTCTATATCCGGGCAGCGTTTCCCATCCGGGGCCTGCTGCCCCGGATGGGAAACGCTCTCGTCATTGATTCATGGAGCGCGGCGCGGGCAGATACCGCTTTGCGGCGAGCTGAAAAAGCGCGATGCAAACGGGCTTTTTTCAAGTTTCCCTAAAATGTGCGGGCGAGGCTGCGCAACTGTGTGCGCCGCGCTTCACCCCGCCACTACCGACAATCTGTGACCACACCGTGATTGACCGGATCAGACAGTTCTTCAGCCGCCAGGAAGAGGAAATCCTCTCTGGCGGTGGCTCGAAACACGCGCTGCGCATGGCGACCGCCACACTGCTGGTGGAGATGAGCCGGGCCGACCGCCAGGTGGACGACACCGAAACCGACGCGGTGCTCGCAGCAATCCGAGCGCGCTTCGATCTTGCCGAACAGGAAGCCCGGGACCTGGCCGACCTGGGCCACGACAGGGCCGACCACGCGACCTCGCTGTACGAATTCACCCGGGTGCTGAACGAGCAGCTTTCCCGGGAGCAGAAGCTTCACATCGTGGAACTGCTCTGGGACGTCGCCTACGCCGACGGGCGCATCGACAAGTACGAGGAACAACTGGTGCGCAAGATCGCCGAACTGATCTACGTGCCGCATCCGGACTTCATCGCCGCGAAGCTGCGCGCCGAGGCACGCGCCAGCTAGCCCCGCGCACAGGTTGGGTCAACGCGTGATGGGCTTGAAACGCACCCGTTTCGGCTTGGCGGCCTCCTCACCCAGACGGGCGATCTTGTCGGTTTCATATTCCTGGTAGTTGCCGGCGAAGAAAGTCACCTGGGAATCTCCCTCGAAGGCGAGGATATGGGTGGCGATGCGATCCAGAAACCAGCGGTCGTGGCTGATCACCAGGGCCGAGCCGGGGAACTCCAACAGGGCGTCTTCCAGGGCACGCAGGGTTTC
>JAYZWP010000155.1:0-7689 GCA_036142245.1 Pseudomonadota bacterium
CCGCTCGTCCGGCACGGCTTGCACGTTCAAGCTGCGCTCGTCCAACTCCACGGTTTCCGCCTCGCGCCCGCCGGGCCGATCACCGAAGTGGACGTTGCCGTGCTCATCCACCCACCGGTAAACCTCCCCGTACGCCGCTGCAGCGGCGCCCGTCAGGACACAGAGAAAGAACCATAAGCCGATACGTTCTCCCACGGGGGTCACTCCGTTGTGTTCGTTCGCCCATGACCACAAGCACGTTAACCCATGGTATCGCGCCGGAACACAGCCGGCTTGAGCGCTTCAGAAACGGTCAGCTCGATCGGCTAACCACTGCCGGTCTCGTCGAGCCCGAAAAAATGCTGGATACGACGCAGCCATTCCGCGACCGGGGTCCGCGCTCCGACACCTCCGGCCACCGCACCTTCCGCGGTGCGGCGCGCCTGCGCCAACTCCTGCTGCCGCACGGCGAGCACTTGCGAAATGTCGTGCGCGATGGCGGGACGGGCCAGAAGAATATCCTCGAACGCCTCCTTGTCGAGCCGGTAGCACTCGGTGTAATGGCTGGCGACCACCGTCGCAGTGCGCGGCGCCCCGGTCATGAGTCCGGCCTCCCCGAAGAAACTTCCCGCGCCGAGGCGAGCCACCTCCCGTCGCTCGCCGGGCGACTCAAGGTACACCACAGCACCGCCGCCGGTGATGATGTAGAGCCAGTGGGCCTCATCCCCCTGACGGGTCATGACATCCCCCGCCGCGAAGGGAGCGTAACGCAAGCGCCGCGCGAGCTGCGTCATCTCGGCATCGTTCAAGGCCGCGAACAACGAAACGCCCCGGATCGCCGTCACACGCCGTTGCAACTCCCGGTCGGCGACCTCCTCGGCGTGCTCGCGATCCTTCTGCACGACGTTGACCCGCTGTTCCGGCACCGCCAGGCGTATCCGATCACGCTGCAAAGCCGCGTAGATGTGGCCGCGCACGGCGGAGTCGGTCGGGTCGTCAGCATACAGATCGGTCAGCCAGTAGCGCAGGGCATAGCGGCCGTATCCGGACGGGTCGAAATCCATCAGCACACAGTTCGCCAACGGCTTGCGGGCGACACCCGGAATCGCCGCGGATCGGATCGCCCCCTCCACCGCTTCGATGACCCGTGCCGGGGACGTATTCAGGCCGACGTTGAACCAGACCCAGCGACGCCACTGTTCCGGTTCTCCCCGGCGGCGTCCCAATACCAGGAATTCGCCCTTCACGAGGCGGCTGTTGGGGACCACGATGGTCTCCCAATTGCGCGTTTCAACGGCCGTATAGCGCCAGCGGATATCCGTCACCCGGCCATTGACGTCGCCCACCTTGATCCAGTCGCCCAGACGCACGGATTTGTCCAGTTGCAGCGCCAGCCCGCCGAGCAGATTGCCCAGGGTGTCCTGAATCGCGAAGGCGACCACCGCCGTGACAATGGCGGAGGTCGTCACGATACTGCCCAGGTCCATCCCCGCGTGGCGCAGGCGGACCAACCCCCAGCCGAGATAGCCGATCGCCAGCACGATGTCGACGACGATTCTCGGCGTCGCGACACCGACCCGGGGCAGCAGACCAAGCAGCAGCGCAACGCCCCACAGCCGAATCAACGCCAGACCGGTGACGACGCTCCCCACTTCCTGGAGGGTCTCCCCGGCCAGCCCGGCGCCCAACGTCGCCACGGCCATCCCTGCCGGCTGGGCGACCACGCCCGCCAGGAGAACCAGCAACGCCTGCCCGCTGCCACGCCGCTGCCCGGGAGCCAGGCTGCCTGCCAGCAGAAACGCCGCGGTGCCGGCCAGTACCGGTCCCAACAGATGCAACCACGCGCTGCCGGTCATATTGAGCAACGATTTCTCAGGCGACGAAAGAAAATGGTGAATCCCGGGAAACGACGGCGCACAGCTTAAGTCTACGCGCCCGGTAACCAGCCCCGGTTGACCTGTATCACCCCACGGGGCGCCCCAAAAAGCATAGTATTTCAATAAGTTTTGCGATCGCGCGTTCAACCAACACGGGAACCGGGCATGTTTGAGTCGGCGGAACTGGGCCACCGGATCGACAAAAAGACCTACGACGAACGGGTGCCGGTGCTACGCGAAAATCTGCTCGAAGCGCAATTCGCGCTGGGCCGCAGACGCGACTTCCCGGTCCTGATCCTGATTTCGGGCGTCGACGGTGCCGGCAAGGGCGAGACGGTCAACCTGCTGAACGCCTGGATGGACCCACGCCATATCGTCACCGAGGGGTTCGGCCCACCCAGCCAGGAGGAACTGGAGAGGCCAGCGCAGTGGCGCTTCTGGCGTCTGCTGCCCCCGCAGGGAAAGATCGGCATTTTCTTCGGTTCCTGGTACACGCGGCCGATCGTTTCGCGCGTGGAAGGCAATGCGTCGACAGCGGACCTCGACCGCTCGATTCAGGAGATCATCCGTTTCGAGCGGATGCTCACCAACGAGGGGGTGCTGCTGCTGAAGTTCTGGTTCCACCTCTCCAAGGAACGCCAACGCAAACGACTGAAAGGACTGGAAAAGGATCCCGCGACCCGCTGGCGGGTCACCGACACGGACTGGGCACGGTTCAAGAAATACGACAAGTTCCGCAAATGGTCCGAACATACGCTGCGCCACACCAGCACGGGCAATGCGCCCTGGTACGTCGTGGAGGGGACCGACCACAACTTTCGCAGCCTCACGGTTGGCCAGACACTGCTCGAAACGATGCGCCACCGGATGGAAAACGGCGAAGGTGACGCCCAGCAGGTCAGGTTCACTACCGCGCCGCTGGTTCCCCCCATCGACAACCTGCGCATCCTGCGCACCCTGCCCACGGACGCGGCCCTGTCCAGGAAGCAGTACGACGAGGAACTGCTGCGCTATCAGGGTCAACTCAATCTGCTGACCCGCGACCCGCGCTTTCGGGACCATTCCGTGATCCTGGTCTTCGAAGGCACCGATGCCGCCGGCAAGGGCAGCAGTATCCGCCGCATCACAGCCGCCCTCGATGCGCGGCGCTACCGGATCGTGCCGGTCGCGGCCCCCACCGAAGAGGAGCGGGCGCAACCCTATTTGTGGCGCTTCTGGCGCCACGTCCCGGGCCGCGGCGGCTTCACCATCTTCGACCGTTCCTGGTACGGGCGCGTACTGGTGGAGCGGGTCGAGGAACTCTGTCCTCCCGCGTCCTGGATGCGCGCCTATTCCGAAATCAATGACTTCGAGGAGCAACTGGTGCGGAACGGAACCGTGCTGATCAAGTTCTGGCTGGCGATCACCAAGGAGGAGCAGCTGCAACGGTTCAGGGCGCGCGAAACCACCCCGTTCAAGCAGCACAAAATCACCGACGAGGACTGGCGCAACCGCGAAAAGTGGGACGACTACGAAATCGCCGTGTGCGACATGGTCGACCGGACCAGCACCGAGTTTGCGCCCTGGCATCTGGTGCCAGCCAACGACAAGCGGTTCGCCCGGGTCGATATCCTGCAAACCGTCTGCGACCGGATCGAAGCGGCACTGAACAAGAAGCACTGAAGCGGTCGGCTATCCGTCCGGGCCTGTCAGATCGCTGTAGGCGGCTCGCTCGAAGCGCGGGGTACAGATCGCCAGAAACAGCAGGTCTTGATCCTCCAGATTGGTGATCCGCTGCGACTCGCCGACCGGAATGATCACCACGTCCCCAGGGCCGACGGTCTCGTCGAGCGTACCGACCCGAACCCGGGCCCGCCCCTGCAGCAGGACATAACGCTCCACGATTCCTGTCAGGCTATGCAGACGGGTCGTGCCGCGCGGCGGAACCCGGAGCCGAGCGACCGAGACGGCGCGATCCTCGCTGCGATTTGACAGTTCGTTGATGTAGCACCCCTCCTCAAACCAGTATTCGGCCCGCGCATCGTGGCGCAAGATCGTCGCCTTCATCATTCCGTCTGGCAGCCGGTTCGGACCGTGGTTTTGTTCATCGGTAAATCGGCCACCAGGGGTGTCGTTCGGCCGCCAACAGCGCAGTGGCGCTTCCACACCGCAAAAAATGAGAACAACCACCGGACAATCACGGCACCAGACCAACTTCGCTATAGAACCGCCGCGCCCCGGGGTGAAGCGGGTGGTTACCGCTTTGGACTAGCTGGCCGACTTCATAGTTGGCCAGCGCCGGATGCAGCGCATGGTAGTAAGGAAGTTGGCGATACAGCGATCTGGCGACTCGATAGGCGACCTCATCCGGAAGCTGCGCCGAGGTGAGCAGATACATCGGCACCGCCAGGGTCTCATAGTCTGTTCGTAGGAATTCGTAGGTCCCTACCGGCACAGTCACTTTCGGCAACTGGAGTTGCAACGCCGTGCGATCGACCAGATCGCTATCGATCGGTACCGCTCTTACCGACAGCCCGCGGGAGATCTCCAGCACCTTGGCGTCGGGGTGAAACGAAGTACTGGGAAACAGATCCAGTTTGCGATCCAGCATTAGCCGTTTCGCCTCGCCGCTGTTGATGTAGTAAGCCTTGCCACCCCAGGATGCGATGGCCCGCGCCGTGAATCCGGCATCGAGGAAAACACCGTCCAGCATCAGCGCCTGCGCCAACAGATTGCCCCGAGCCGCCAGGTAGGTACGCACCGGGGCGCGCTGGCGGGCGAAATCACGCAAGGTGGAAATATCGTGTTCGTCCAGGAAGGCGCTTGAACCCACCACGAATAACGTCATGCCGTCAGTGAGCTGTGCCAGCACGCGTAACTTGTCCAATGGTATCGGCGCCGGAAAGGGACTACGCCCCGCCCGGGCATAGCTCAGCGCCAGGGGCGAGGCGATCACCATCTCGATGCGATCCGCCGCGAGTTTCACCAACTGACCCGCCTGGTTACCCGGCTCGTAAACCAGCGACGAACCGGGATACTCGCGCTGCACCATCTCACCGATCGCGTTGCCGATCAGGGCGAAAAATCCGCCGGCCGATATCCCCCCGACCGTAGCGGTCACGGCCTCCTCGGCCCGCGTCGCATTGGCCGCAAGCAACGCCAACAGACAGGCGGCGACGGTCCGCAGCATCAGACGGTCCCTTTCAGGCCCCTCCATACCTGTCAAGAAAAGCCTGCGCCACTTCGGTCTGAACCAGTTCGCTGGCCACCGCATCAAAGGTGGGCACGTAGATAAATGCGATCCACTTTGCCGTGCCGTTACCGCGGTTGAAGTGAACATGTTCACACCCTTCCGGCAGAATCGGCAGGAGGATACAGTCGCCCTCTTCCCAGTGGATTATCTCGCCGTTCACCTCGGTGGAACCTTCCCCTTCCAGCACGAACAGCACCAGACCGCCCTGATGACGATGCTTGCCTGACTGTTTCTTGATGTCGTGGACAAAGACGTACCAGTCCCGCAATGCGGTATCCGGAGTCAATTCATCCATGAGGAAAATCTTGCCGTAACCCTGCTTGCCCTGCTCCCACTCCCGATCCGAGTCCCGGATCAGCAGCTTGCCGTTTTGATTGCGCTCGTTGAACGCACCCCGCAACGCCAGCAACTCCTCGTACTTTCCACCCGGGGCAGCTTCCCGCTCGCGCACCCGGTCCCGCGTTTGTTCCGCCATCTGTGTCTCCTCCTTTTCTAGTTTGTTGTAGCACGACGCGGGTACCCCGACGCCCTGCTCATTGCACGTTATCAACATGGAGACTGATCACGCCACCCGGTTAGCCCGGCGTGATTACGGCCTTTACCGTTTCCAGGTTGGCCACGGCCTCCAGCGCTTTCTGGCTGTCGTCGATGCAGTAGCGATGGGTCACCGCCTGCGCCATGGGCAGGCTGCGGTGGTGGCGCTGTGCCACCTTGATCGCTTCGTGGAGATGGCGTGGCTGCGACAGGGCGGTACCGATAATGCGCAGATTCTTGTTATTGAGTAGCCGCGGCTCGATCGGTACGGTGCCCGGCGCCGACCAGAGACCGACGATGAGATAGCGGCCGTTGGCCGCGACCATCTCGATGCCCTCGGCAAAGGCGGGCAGCACGCCAGCGGCCTCGATGACCACTTCCGCCCCGCGCCCCTGGGTCAAATCCCGAATCGCCGCGAGCCGCTCCCCGGGATCCGGCACCTGCTCCAGGCTGACGACATCCGTGGCGCCCAGCCCCCGGGCCACCTCAAGACGACGCGCCGGCGCCCCTACCACGATCACCCGCTGCGCGCCGCTCAGATGCGCCAGAAGCGTGGCGGAGAGACCCACCGGTCCGCAGCCCTGCACCACCACCGTCTGACCGGGCTGAATGCCGCCGAGGCGCTCCCAACCCTGGATCATGGTAGGCATGGCGCAGCCGAACGCGACGACCGCCTCGGAAGGCACATCGTCCGGCACCCGGTAGAACGGCATTTCCCGCGGCAGTGTGATCACCTCGCTGTAGCTTCCCGCCGTCGGCTGACCCGCATCCGCCATCAGTCCGGCGAAAATGTTTTCGCACAGCGACACGTCGTTCAACACCGTACAACTGTAACAGCGATGACACGGCATGATCGGTTGCCAGTAGACCCGATTGCCCACCGCCAGGGGTGCCCCGGCATAGTCCTTCGTCAGTCCGGCGCCCAGCTCCTCGATAACGGCGATTCCCTCGTGACCCAGCACGATGGGACCCGGCAGCGGAACCTCACCGTGCCACATGTGCACATCCGTACCGCAAACTCCGCCCAGCTCGAGCCGCAACACCGCCTCACCCGGACCCGGCGCGGGCGTCTCCCGCTCCCACACCTCGATCGGCTGATTGGCCTGTACCAGAACCGCCCGCTTTCCGCTTCTCGTCGACATCGCCCCCTCCTTTTGCAACTGCGCGCTTGTAACCGTGCCATCATCCAACCTGACCGGTTGGAACTCAAGCTGCCCAATGCCGCCCCAACCGTTTACCGCGGAACCACCACCCAGGAGGCTAACGGACCATGAACCGAGGAGCGCACCTTTGTCTGCTGCTGCCTTTGGCCGTGATCGCGAACGTCCGGAGCGAGCCGGCGTTCGAAGGCTACGTGCCGCCCGCCAGCGAACCGCGGATCATCGGTTTCAACACGCAGAACATGCAGGAGGTCGTCCCCGGCCAGCTCTACATGAAGCACATGGTGGGACCGGACGTCAGCGTGGTGGTGCTGAACATCAGACGCGGCGAACCGACCGCCCTCAACCGCCCGGCTGGAGAGTACACCGGCGATGAAGCAACCCGGGCGGCGCAGATCAGCGCAGGGGAATTACCATCCTTTCACGTCCACGGCCAGGAGGTTGCCATCGTGATGCGCGGGCACGGCAAAGTGGTCCTCGAAAACGGCAAGGAATTCCCGATTCAGGAGGGTGAGGCGATCATCATGCCGCCCGGGATACCCCATACCGGGATCTTCGACGCACCGGATAATCTGGTGGTGAGCATTACTACGCCACGTCGACCGGAATACGGCGCCTGGAATCAGGCGGACTATTAGGCGAGCACTGCTTTATTCAGGGTGCTCCGTCCGGGGCAGTAAGCCCCGGCACGAACAGGTCGCGCGTCACCTGACTCATGGAGCGCAACACGGGCAGGTACCACGCTGCCGCGGGTGGGGAGGCCCGGGAGCCTTTCTTCCGAACTGCCCAGGTTGCCGCGTCTCAAGCCACCAGACCGGAACAAACGCCCGTCATTTATTGGGGGGCGGGATCATCTTCGCGAACCGCTCGACACCCTCAGGAAAACAGGTGCGCTTCTGGGCCGAGC
>JAYZWP010000156.1:0-3712 GCA_036142245.1 Pseudomonadota bacterium
AGCCCCTGCTGCGGCAGCAACGGACGCAGAATGAATGTTGCTGATCCCTCCTTCGCGGCTCTCTCCCTCGTTGTGCTGAAAGAGCTCGAGGCCGTCTTGGAGGAAGTCGCAGACGAAGGCTCCGCGGGAGGGCTCAAGGCTCCGCTCGAGGCCTGACCCCGCTCGAGCTAGAGGAAAGACACGAGGAGGGAGGAACCCGATGAGTAGTCATACCGAGACGGTGCAAACCGTGGCCGGCGTGCGCATCAAATTGATGCGCGGCAGCCCGCCCGGCCAGGCGCCGACCGCTCAAACCCTGCTGTTTCTGCATGGTGCCGGCGGCGCCAGCGTCTGGCTGCCCTTTATGGCGCAGCTAGCAACAGATTTCGATCTGCTGGTGCCGGAGCACCCCGGTTTCGGCGATTCGGACACGCCGGATTGGCTCGACCGGGTCGAGGACCTGGCCTACTACTATCTCGACCTGCTGGAAGAACTGGATCTGTCCGGCGTCCACCTGGTCGGCCACAGTCTGGGGGGTTGGACCGCGGCGTCCCTGGCCATCAAGGACTGCACACGGTTGCAGTCCTTGACACTGATCTCGGCGGCCGGCGTCCACGTGCGCGGGGTCAAGCGTATCGACAACTTCATGGGTAACCCGGAGGAGAATCTGCGCGGGTTGATCCACGACCAGGCCATCGCCGACACCCTGCTGGCGATGGAGCTGCCCCCCGAAGAGCGCGAGCGGCAGCTCAAGAACCGCTTCACCACGGCCAAGCTGGTGTGGCAGCCACGCTCCTACGATCCCCACCTGCCCAAATGGCTGCACCGCATCCGGATTCCCACCCAGGTTGTCTGGGGCGATAACGACCGGCTGTTCCCGCCCCGCATCGGCGAGGAGTACGCGGCCCGCATACCGGGCGCGCAGCTCAACTGGTTGGAAGGGTGCGGCCACCTGCCCCCCATCGAGCAGCCGGCCGCCTGCGCGCAGCTGGTGGCCCGTTTCGCCAGGGATGTCGCCGCGCAGCGCGGCGCCAAGGAGGGCAGCGCATGAAATTCTTCAACTTTCACCTCATGCCCTACGCCGACATGGATGTGAACCTGATCCGCGAGCACGGCAGCGCCTGGGTCACCTTTCCCAATAGCCACTACGACCCCGAGGTCGGCTCGGCCCTCTACAACCGCTACCTCGATGAACTCGAATACGCCGACCAGCTCGGTTTCGACGGTGTCTGCGTCAACGAGCACCACCAGACCGCCTACGGTCTGATGCCGGTGCCGGGGGTCATGGCGGGCGCGCTGGCGCGCAGCGTCAAGCGGGCCAAGATCGCCGTGCTCGGTCGCGCCCTGCCGCTGGTGAACAACCCCCTCAACATCGCCGAAGAGTTCGCCATGCTGGACAACATCAGCCGCGGACGCTTCATCGCCGGCTTTGTGCGCGGTATCGGCGCCGAGTACCACTCCACCGGCGTCAATCCCGCCGAGTCGCTGCAACGGTTTCAGGAGGCGCACGATCTCATCGTGCGGGCCTGGAGCGAGACCGGCCCCTTCGAGTTTGACGGTGACTACTACCACTACAAGTACGTGAACCTCTGGCCGCGTCCTTACCAGGCGCCGCACCCGCCCATCTGGGTTCCCTCCCAGGGCTCCGCGGAAACCATCCGCTGGGCGGCGCAGCACCGCTACACCTACTGCCAGACCCTGGGGGCGATCAGGACCGTCGCCGGATTTTTCAACCGGTATCGGGAAGAAGCAGAGAAGGCCGGCTACGAAGCGACCTGGGATCAGTGCGCCTGGTCCACTACCCTCTACGTCGCCGAGACCGACGAGCAGGCGTTGCAGGAGGCCGGCCCCCACGCCGAGGCGATCCAGAACGAGTTCCTGCGCATGCCGTTCGAGATGCTGCTGCCGCCGGGTTACACCTCGCTGGAATCTTTTAAACACATCCAGCCGGACATGATCGGCAAGCCGCAGAGCGTCCGGAGTCTGAACGACGCCGGGGTGATCATCATCGGCAGTCCCGACACCGTGCGGGAACGTCTTGCCGAGTATCAGGAGCTGGCCGGGTTCAACACCGTACTGGTAAAGACCCAGTTCGGTACCCTGCCGGCGGACATGACCAAACGGAACATGGAGGCGATCGCCGAGGAGATACTGCCGCACTTTCAGGAGCGTTAGCGCAGCGATGACGCAGACCGCAGCCACGGAACTGGACCTCGAGAGCCTGCTGCGGGACGACCCCGCGGCGGGCCTGTTTCAGGTCCACCGCGACGCCTTTCTCGATCCCCGGGTGTTCGAGCGGGAGATGACCCACATCTTCGAGGGTACCTGGGTGTTCGTCGGGCTGGAGAGTGAAGTGGCGCAGCCTCACGATTTCGTCACCCGGCAGATCGGCCGCCAGCCGGTGGTGCTGGCGCGGGACGGTGACGGGATCCTGCGCTGTTTTCTGAACAGCTGCTCCCACCGCGGCACCCTGCTCTGCCCGGACCGGGCCGGTAACCGCAGATTCCACGTCTGCCCCTACCACGGCTGGACCTTCGACAGCGCCGGGCGCAACCTCGATCTCACCGACCGGGCGCACGGCCGCTACAGCGAGGGATTTCTGGCGCAGTCCCAGAATCTCACCGCCGTGCCGCGGCTCGCCAGTTATCGCGGTTTCGTCTTTGCGAGCCTGTCGCCGGAAGTGCCGCACCTCGATGATCATCTCGGCGAGGCGCGGTTGCTGCTCGACCTGGTGGCCGACCAGGGGCCGGACGGGCTCGAGTACGTGCCGGGCAGCGCCAGCTATACCTTCGACGGCAACTGGAAATTACAGTTCGAGAACGGTCTCGATGCCTATCACTTCGCCACCACCCACGCCGCCTTTGTCGACATCGTGCGGCGCCGGCCGCCGCCGCCACCGCCGGATGGGCAGACCCCGGCTACACCGCCGGGGATCGTCGCCGGCACCATCAGTGTGCCGCGCGGCCACGCCATGTCCTGGTCCATCGGCGCGCCGGGGCAGGGGGCGGAGAACCGGCCGCTGCCGCGCGACGCCGAGCTGCTGGAACGGGTTCGCCGCGCGGTGGGTGACGAACGGCTCGGCTGGATGCTGCGGCAACGCAATCTCACCATCTTTCCGAACCTCCAGATTATTGATATCCAGTCCCTGCAGGTGCGCACCTGGCAGCCGCTGGCGGTGAACAGCACCCGCATGAATTCCCACTGCCTGGCGCCGGTCGGGGAGAGCGCCGCGGCGCGGCGCTTTCGCATCCGCCAGTACGAGGAGTTCTTCAACGCCGGTGGTCTCGCCAGTTCCGACGACAATGTGATGTACGACCTCAACCAGATCGGGCTGGCCGCGCGCGGTGCGGGGCCGACCCAGGGTTATGGTCGCGGTATGACGTCGCCGCCGCCGGACCCGGCGCCCTTCGCGGCCTTAGGTATCGACGCAGCCCGCTGCACCAGCAGCGACGCCGGTCTCGCCTTCGGCGACGAGACCGGCATGCACGCCGGCTATCGGGAGTGGCACCGCCTTCTCACCGGCAGGCGGGTTGCCGATGGTGGCTGACGTCACCGCCATCGCCGCCGCGCTGCTGCTGCGCGAAGCGAGCCTGCTGGATGCGCAGGACTGGCACGGCTGGCTGGACCTCTACGCCGAGGACGCGGTCTACTGGGTACCGGCGTGGCGCAGCGAGCATCAGCAGACCAGTGACCCGGACCGGGAGATTTCCCACATTTATCACGACAGCCGCCA
>JAYZWP010000157.1:0-3748 GCA_036142245.1 Pseudomonadota bacterium
CCGATCCAGGGCGGCATGGTGCACCCCTACCTGCAGCGACGCCAGGGGCTGGAGCCGGTGACCTACCCCAGCGAGGCGGTGCGCGGGGTGCTGGAGCGCACCCTGGGGGTGCCGATTTTTCAGGAGCAGGTGATCCAGCTCGCCATGGTGGCGGCGGGCTTTTCCGCCGGCGAGGCGGACCAGTTGCGCCGCGCCATGGCGGCCTGGCACCGCAAGGGGGGGCTCGGTCCCTTCGAGACACGGCTGGTCGACGGCATGCGCCAGCGCGGTTACGACGAAACCTTCGCCCGCCGGGTGTTCGAGCAGATCAAGGGGTTCGGCGAGTACGGCTTTCCGGAATCCCACTCGGCGAGCTTCGCCCTGCTCGCCTACGTGTCCGCCTGGCTGAAGTGCCACCACCCCGCCGCCTTCACCGCGGCGCTGCTCAACAGCCAGCCGATGGGGTTCTACGCCCCCTCCCAACTGGTACAGGACGCCCTGCGCCACGGCGTGGAGGTGCGGCCGGTGGATGTCTGCGCCAGCGACTGGGACTGCACCCTGGAGCGCACCGGCCAGGGGAAGTCGGCTCTGCGGCTCGGTCTGCGCCTGGTAAAGGGGCTCAAGGAGGCGGCGGGACAGCGGCTGGTGGCGGCGCGCCGGAGGCAATGGGCTGCAGCACAGGAAGAGATCCCCACCACCCTGCTGGCAACGGGCAACGGCCGGGCCGCCGTTGCCACCGCAGCCGTGACCGCGCACGGGCCGCATCACCGCTTGCCCCTGCGCAACAGCCCACCTTTCAAAACCCTCGATGAGCTGGTGCGCTGCGCCGCCCTGGAGCGCGGCGATATCGAACGTCTGGCCAGCGCGGGTGCCCTGGAGTCCCTGGCGGGCAACCGCCACCAGGCGCGCTGGCGCGCCGCCGCCGTCGAACCCCCGATGCCTCTGGTGGTGCACGGCGCGGAGGCGGACCCCATGCTGCGCCCTCCCAGCGAAGGACAGGAGCTGCTCGCCGACTACGCCGGCACCGGTCTCACTCTGGGGCGCCACCCCCTGGCGCTGCTGCGGCCGCGGTTACAGCGTCTGGGGCTGGGCCAGACCGGAGCCGAGATTCTCAGACTGCCCCATGGCACCCCGGTGCGCGGGGTCGGGCTGGTGATCAACCGCCAGCGGCCCGGTACCGCCAAGGGGGTGATCTTCATGACCCTGGAGGATGAAAGCGGCTGGCTTAACGTGCTGGTGTGGGAGCGGGTCGCCACGGCGCAGCGCCGCACCCTGCTGGAGTCACGGCTGCTGGAAGTGGCGGGCGTGCTGGAGCGGGAAGGCGAGGTGCATCACCTGATCGCGCAGCACCTCACTGACCACAGTACGCTGTTGGGCAATCTGGCGATCTCCTCGCGGGATTTTCACTAGGGCCTGGTAACAACGCGATTGGCGGTCCGGTGTTGCCGCCGCGAACCGGGGCAGGCAAAGCACGAGAAGAGAGTTTTGTGGTGCCAAATGAACGACGAGCAACGCGATGTGAGCTGGTTCGCGGCGCAACCCGAGAGAACGGACTCCTCTCCCGGGATCGGTGTTGCCTGCCACTGAGGTGCAACCAATACCCGGCGCTCTAGGCGTTTCGTTCCGCGGCATCCCGTCGCGATATATTGTCAGTAGTGGTAACAGACCCGTAGACGCCCACGGGAGTCCCACTCAAGCGAACGAGATGCTCCGCCGCGCAGGCTGCGTCTCAACACACGCCTCCGAGCAGCGGTTACGTCCCTGCTCCTTCGCCTGGTAGAGGCCTCGGTCGGCCCGCTCCACCACTCTCTCCCAGTTCTCGTCCTTGTCGTCGTGGGCTTCGGCCACCCCGCAACTGATGGTCACCACCCGATGTCCACTGCTTTCATGGGGCAGAGCGAGTTCCGCCACCCGCCCCACCAGCCGGCGCGCCAGAACAATGGCGCCATCGAGCGCCGTTTCCGGCAAAAGAATCAGAAACTCCTCACCGCCATAGCGGAACACCCGGTCGCAGTCGCGAATGCTGCTCCCCAGTTCTTCAGCCACCCGGCGCAGCGCCTCGTCGCCGGCAGCGTGACCATACAGGTCGTTGTACTTTTTGAAGAAATCGATATCCACGAGCAGCACCGAATAGTCGTTACCGTAGCGGCGCTTGAGGCGGTCGGCGTATTTGAGGTCCACCGTCATGGCGCGGCGGTTCCCGGCACCGGTGAGCGGATCCTCGAGGGAGGCCTCCTGAAGTTGGTTATTGGCATCGATGAGCATTCGCAACTGCTGTGCCACGTCCCGACTTCCCAGTCCGCGGCCCTTACCACCTGCCGCCGCAAGCCGATCCCGCAACCCGTCTCGCGACAGAACGCCAACACCACGGCCCCGCGCATCGGTGACCGGAAGATATCGCAGGTCGGCGCTGCGAGCCAATTCCATCGCCCTTTCGACAGAGTCGTTCTGCTGGATGGAAAACGAGCGCGTCGATACGACCTCACCCAACCGGACTCCCGCCAAGGAGCGGCCATCGAACACGTCACACAGGAGTGTCACGCAATCCGCCTCGCTGAGCACGCCGACCGGTGCCGCCTCGCTGATCACGACGACGCAGGAACAGCGCGCAGCCGTCAAGGTACGCACAGCATCTTCCACCGTGGCATCGACATCCAACCGCGGGACATCGACCTCCATTACCTGCGCGACCGTGAGCGAATTCATGGTTTTTCCTCGAACATACCCGTACCCGATACTCCCAGCTGAATTACCGAGCACCCTTGAACAAGACGTCGGCCACAGGCCCAAAAAAATGAAGGGTTCTGGAGAATCCTGTGGATGCCGTGAACCGATACGGGAGTAATTCGCCGCGATCAGGGCTGCAGCAACGCACGCAACTGTTCGGCCACCTCGATATGACCCTCCGGGGTCAGGTGGCCGTCGTTCGCGAAAAACCAGTTCCGCCCCCGGGAGGTCTTGGCTGACTGGCGCAGCGCCCGCGCGACATCGACCACCGGGATGCTCATATCCCGCGCGCCCGTCACTACCGCCTGACGAAACAGTTCCTGCTGCACGGCGGCGTAACTCCAGGGCAACAGTACGTAGGAGTGTCCCGGCAGGGTGACCAGCAGCAGTTCGGCACCGGACGCCACTACGGTTCGCTCAGTTTCCCGCAGCAGCGCCTCGAACAGCGCGACGTAGGGCGCATAGAGCTGCCACTGCGCCTGCGGCAGCGCCTCCGGACTGCGCGCTGGCAACAACGCCAACAGCAGCTGCCCGAGCTTGGTACCGGCTGCCGCCCGAATCCACCAGGACCCGTGACCGGAGCGGCCCTGACTCATGAGCCGTCGCACATCCTGCTCCTGGACGGTCGCCGACTTCGGACTCCTGGGCACCGGCTGATTACGCAGGTGCAGCGTGCCTTCCCGCAATTCGAAAAAGGGCTTGCCGTAGGCGGCCTGCAGGGGAAACGGCAAGGCGTTGTCGAAAAAGTCGTTGCCCAGATAGACCGCCAGAATCACCCGCCGCGGCCGATACCGGCCCAGCAGTTCGCGCAGCCAGAGCAACTCCTGGTCGGTGGCGTACCCGGGCACGGCGGCATTGCGCAGCCTACCCCCAGCGCCGTTGAGCCGGCTGACGAAGGTCTGCCCATCGGTGACTCCCAACCCGAAGGTGAAGCTGTCGCCGATGATCAGATCATTGAACTCGTCGCGCGCCTCGGGATCGGCACGCAACCCGGACGAGTCGATCTGATAGGTGACGCTGTAATCGGCGTGGCGGTGTGTTC
>JAYZWP010000158.1:0-3938 GCA_036142245.1 Pseudomonadota bacterium
GCCGACCCGTTCCACTTTGGCGCGCCACGCTTCCATATAGGCGGCGTATTCATAAGCTTTGGTGGCTGCGCTGACAAAACGCTTGCGGGGCCGCTTCGCATACTGCTGCGTCTCCTCGGCCAGTTGCGCCGAGAGGCGGGCGATCTCCTGGCTGGAGCGCAACAACTGCGCGGCGGTTGGCCGGTTCGCGGCAGGTGTCGGGGGCGGCCGCTGCGCCGCGGGTTCCGTGCTGCGTGGGGCGGGCTGTGCGACGGCAAGCTCGCGCGGCTCCGGGGGGGCCGCGACAGGGCGCGGCGCACGATCGATGACCGCCTCCCCCGGCTGCTGCTGCGGGTCGTCGGCCTCCCGGGCGATACGGGTCGTGGGCAACGCCTTGTCTTCGAGCTGGCCGCCACCGGCGTTATCGACCGGGGCGAGAAAATCAGCTTCCTGCGGCTCGTCCTGACTGACCGGATTGACCAGTGTGATTTCGAGATCCGGCTCGAACCGCCCCTGTGCCACCAGCCGCAGATCGAACTCCAGACCCAGAATCACCGCCAGGTGCAGCGCCAGAGCGTACAGCAGAGTCGCCGACAGCCGATCCCCGGCCGTGATGGCCGGCCCCGTGACCGACCCGGCCGAGCCGGGATCCGCTATCGCCACAGCGCCAGGTGAGCGTCGTTCGGGCAGATGTCGCTACCCGCCGGCGAGACGGCTTTCGAGACAATCGAACAACTGGCCGGCGATGTTGAGTCCGTAGATGGCATCGAGTTCGCGCACGCAGGTGGGACTGGTCACGTTGATCTCGGTGAGGTGGTCTCCGATCACATCCAGACCCACGAACAGCAGCCCGAGTTCCCTCAGCCGTGGCCCGACCTGGGCGCAGATCCAACGGTCACGCTCGCTCAACGGCACCCCTTCACCACGCCCGCCGGCGGCCAGATTGCCGCGGGTCTCACCGGGACTCGGAATCCGCGCCAGCGCATAGTCGAGCGGTTCACCGTCGATCATGAGGATGCGCTTGTCGCCGCTGACGATTTCCGGCAGGTAACGTTGCGCCATGGCGGGCCGGGAACCGTGCCGGGTCATGGTCTCCAGAACCACGCCGATGTTGGGATCGCCGCTACGCAGCCGAAAGATCGACGCCCCCCCCATCATGTTGAGGGGTTTGAGAATGATGTCCTGCTGCTCGTCGAGAAACTCGCGGATCACCGCGCCGTCGCTCGCCACCAGAGTAGGCGCCGTGCAGTGAGCGAACCAGGCGGTGTAGAGCTTCTCGTTGACCTCCCGCAGCGCCTGGGGACGATTCAGCACCAACACACCATGGGACTCGGCGACCTGCAGAAGATAGGTGGTATAGAGGTACTCGTCGTCCACCGGCGGGTCCTTGCGCATCAGCACGATATCCATATCGGCCAGGGGGCCGCGGGTCTCTTCACCGAAGCGGAACCAGTCGAGATTGTCGTCCCGCACCTGCACGGTGCGGTGACGGGCGAACACCTCGCCGTCCCGCATATACAGGTAGGGCTGCTCCATGTAGTGCAGCTGCCAGCCACGCCGCTGCGCCTCCAGCATCATGGCGAGCGTGGTGTCCTTGTAAGGGGTGATCGAGCCGATGGGATCCATGATGACGCCGAGCTTGATCACCGCCTGCCCCCCCTCGGGCCGGCGCCCGCAGCGAACGTTGCCCACTCACATTGGCGCTGGGGCACGTCAGCCGGTCGAGCCTCGTGATGAGATCCTGTCACGCTGGGCACAACCGCTCAGCGCATACCGGAGACGGGGGTTGAGAAGAAGACCAGCATGGTCATGTCTTCCTCGATCTCGAAAAAGGAGTGCTCGGAGGTCGCACTGACGTACAGCACCGATCCGGGCCCCACCATGCGGTCTTCATCCTCCACCCGGAGCCTTCCCTTGCCTTTGACGACGAGATACACCTCGTCCTCGTCATGGTATCCCTGCATGTCGGTCGAGCCGGCGGCCACCTGATAGATGCCACAACTCAACGAGGGAACACGAAGAAACTCGAGATAGGGAGCGTCACGACTGTCGGCCTTGTCAATCAAGGCCTCCAGTTCGAATACCCGCCACTGACTGTTAGCCATCACTGGGCTCCACTGCTGTCCGGCTCGGGATGATAAAACAACGCGAAACGGCGCGGTTGAGGCACCGCACCGTCCGCGTCGCCTCAAGCCCGGGGTCGTATCAAACGTCGCGCTTCAGATCGTAACTCTGCAGACCCGGTTTGAACTCCCGCTTGGCGAAAGATTTCAGCGCCGTGCGGACCCAGTCATCCTGAGTCTCCCGGGATAGCTCCCACATTTTCGCCATCTCCCACTCGATGGATTCCTCGAAATTCATCCCCAGCGATTTCTCATACACTTCCTTGGTCTTGCGCAGCACCGCCCGTCCCTTGTTGGTAAGCATCGCCACCACTTTCTCGGTCGCCGCATCGAGTTCGGCCAACGGCACCGCGCGGGTGGCCAGTCCCAGCGCCACCGCTTCCTTACCGGTGAAGGTATCGCCGGTGAGGGCATAGTAGAGCGCCTGCTTACGCGGCATGTTGTGGGTATAGGACCAGGTTGCGCCGCCTCCCGGGAAAATGCCGAAATTGATTTCCGACAAACCCCACACCGACTCTTCGGCTGCGATCACAATGTCGCAGATTCCGGCGATCTCGAAGCCGCCACCGAAGGCCCAGCCGTTGACCTTGGCAACCGTCACCGCCGGGAAATCCTTCAGGTGGGTGAACCAGGTGAAGCAATGCTGGTTGATCTCCATGAACCGCTCGGGGTCGTCGAAGGGTTCCAGGAAACATTGCTCGAGATCCATACCCGCCGAGAACGACTCGCCGGAACCGGTCACTACCAGCACCTTCACCTTCGCGGCCTGCGCTTCCTGCAGCGCATCCACCATGTTGCGGTGCAGTGTCGGACTCAGACAGTTGCGTTTTTCCGGCCGGTTCAAGGTGACGCGGGCGACGGGCCCCTCGATGTCAAGGTTGACGCACTCGTAACTCGCCATGGGTTTCCTCCTCGGTTCGTGGAATCGGTATCGATGCACGACGCACCAGACACCCGATGGAACACCGGTGCATGGTTGTCGCCACAAGATTATCGCCGGCCTGCGCCTTCGCGGAAAATGACTCCCCATGCAACCCGATAGACGCGCCTGGCGAGCCACCCGTGCCGCCGTCATCATCGATGCGGCCGACTACTTCTGCGCGCTCCACCATGCCTTCCAGGCAGCCCGGCGTGACATCTGGATTCTGGGCTGGGATACGGATCCGCGCATCCGTCTGCGACGCGATGCGGGCGACGCAAGCGATGAAACCCTCGGCGACCTCCTGATCCGCCTGCTGGAGCGGAACCCGAATCTGCGGGTCCATGTGCTCACCTGGGATTTCGCCATGGTGTACGCCACCGAACGGGATTGGACACCGCTGCTCGGCACCTCGTGGCCAACGCATCGCAGGCTCCACCTGGAGATGGACGGCTGCGCGCCGCTCGCCGGGTCCCAGCACCAGAAGGTGGTCGTGGTGGATGACCGGATCGCCTTCAGCGGCGGCATCGACCTGACCAAAGTGCGGTGGGATACCAGCCAACACCTGCCGGACGATCCACGACGCATCGACCCGGACGGCAAACCCTACCCGCCGTTCCACGATATTCAGATGTGCGTCGAGGGTGAGGCCGCCGGCGCGCTGGGGCACTTGGTGCGGGAGCGCTGGCGCCGCGCCGGGTTCGAGAAAGTTTGCCACCCAGCACACGCTACGGATTACTGGCCCGCCGACCTGGCCGCGCAGTTCCGGAATTGCCCGGTTGAGATCGACATAACCTACCCGCGTTACGGAAACCATCCGGCGGTAACCGAGGTCCAGGAGAGCTATTGCCGCCAGATCGCTGCCGCCCGGCGCTGGATATATATCGAGAATCAGTACCTTTCGTCTGAAAGGATCT
>JAYZWP010000159.1:0-2874 GCA_036142245.1 Pseudomonadota bacterium
GAAGTGCAAAAACTGGATACGTTTGTAAATGATGTGGCTGAGAGTTTTCTGCGTGGAGAGGATAAAGAAATCGTTGCGGTGGTGCGATCTGCACGGGAAAAGCGGGATAAAGCTAGTAATAAAAAGAAAGCAAATGCAGCTCTCACGAGGAAATTGGCGGAAATCTTGTTGGTTTCAGAGCGTACCGCAGTCGATATTTCGCTCTTCGGTAGGATGTTAGCGGCAGTGCCTGCGTATAACTTTGAAGCTGCGGTGCAGGTTGCTCACGCCTTTACCGTCCACAGGAGCGCGGTGGAAGACGACTACTTCAGTGCTGTGGACGACCTCAATACCGGTTTGGAAGATGCGGGAGCGGGTCATATCGGTGAGCGCGGCTACGGCGCTGGTGTCTTTTATCTGTACCTTTGCATTAACAGAGAGTTACTGCTGGAAAACCTCGGTGGGGATCGGCAGTTGGCCGATCAAGCATTGACCGCCTTAGTCAATGCGATAGCCAAAGTCTCACCCACCGGTATGCAGAACAGTTTTGCGTCCCGTGCTTATGCGGCGTTCGCCTTAGCGGAGAAAGGCGATCAACAGCCGCGCTCCCTCGCCCAGGCCTTTCTGAAACCGGTAACCGGCGGAGGCGAACAGAATCTGGTAGAAGCAGCGGTCGCGGCGCTGGCGACCCGCAGCGAGAACTTCGACAAGGTCTATGGCGCCTGTGCCGATTCGCGTTACGAGTTCAACGTCGAGACCGGGACCGGAAGTCTCGACGAACTTGCCGCCTTCGTGACGGCGGACTGACCGTGGAGTTTCTTGTGTTTCAGCTCCAGGCTCCCCTGGCCGCCTGGGGAGATACAGCAGTGGGGGAGTACCGCGGCAGCTATGACTATCCGGGGGAATCGGCACTGGTTGGGCTCCTGGCCGCGGCACTTGGCATTCGGCGTGAGGATGAGGCAGCGCACCTTGAGTTGGCCCGGGGTTACGGTTTCGCTGTCGGTGTGCAGGGTGAGGGTCGATTGTTGCGGGATTACCACACCGCTCAGGTTCCGGGACGCACGGCGCTCAAGGGCCGGCCTCACCGGACGCGGCGTGACGAACTGGTGGTACCCAAGGAGAAACTGCACACCGTGCTTTCCTCCCGTGATTACCGTCAGAACGTCGCCTACCTGGTGGCGGTGCAGCCTTCGGCTCAGTCACCCTATTCGTTAAAGGACTTGGCGGTAGCACTTGCCGAGCCCCGCTTTACCCTCTACCTCGGCCGCAAATCCTGTCCCCTCGCTGTGCCCTTAAGTGCGGAGGTAATTGCGGCACCCGATGCCAGGCAAGCGGTAGAGCAATACCGTAGCAGCCTTGTGGAGCGCACGCAGAAGTACGTGCAGTCTCGGGAAAGATTTCCTATGGAGTTGCCGGCGCCGTTGAATCGCCTGGTTTGGGGGGAACGGGTCACCTCCGGTATGGAGGCGGAACTGACCGTGACCCGCAAGGATCGGCTGATCCGCCGCGCGGGTTGGCAGTTCGGTGACCGGCTCGAACACGTTGCACTTCTGGCACAGGAGGATTAGATGTACTTCAGTCTGATTACTCCGGCGCAGGGACGGCTGCGGCACGCCGCCAACCAGCGCTCCCGTGGCCCCTACGAGGAGCACCGTTGGCTGTGGCGTTTCTTCCCCGGCGAACCGGATGCCAAAAGAGACTTCTTGTTCCGCCGGCGCGAAGTGGCAGGCACCGCCCGCTACTATCTGGTGTCTGGCCGTCAGCCTCAGGAACAGGACGACGCCTGGAGTGTGCAGACCCGGGGGTATGCCCCCGAACTGGATGCGGGCACGCGGCTCCGTTTCGACCTGCGGGTAAATCCGGTGGTGACGGTAAAGAGGGACGGTAAATCGCGCCGCGATGACGTGGTAATGGCCGAGAAGAAACGCTTGCTGCAAGAGCGCGGGCTGACCCATTGGCAGCAGTGGAGCGGGGATGACAAGCCGGCGCTTTATGACGTGGTGGACCGCACTTGCGCCGCCTGGTTGCAAGCACGGGCGGAACGGTTGGGATTCTCGGTCGATAGAGAGTATTTGACGGTGGACGCCTACCAGACCCATGTTGAGAAACGGGAGTTGCCGGACAAGCAGCGGCTGCGCTTCTCGACTGTTGAGTTCTCTGGTCTGCTTACCGTTGCCGACGCAAAGAAGTTTCAGCACACCCTGTTCCACGGCATCGGCCCGGCCAAAGCCTTCGGGTGTGGCTTGTTACTGGTGCGGCGTTTGTAGCGCCCGGGCGTGCGGCGTATCCTTACCTTGGGTAAGGAATTCGTCTGGAGGCTCCGATGCAAACCACGTTGACCAGCAAGGGCCAGGTCACTATCCCCAAAGCGGTGCGGGAGGCGCTTGCACTCTGCCCCGGCGATCGTCTCGATTTCGTTCTCGAAGCGGATGGCACGGTGCGGGTTCTCCCCGTCCGGGGGTCGGTAAAGGATTTGAAAGGCATGCTGCCTAAACCCCAGCGGCCGGTAACCCTGGATGAGATGGACGAAACCATTCGGGATAGGGCAGGTCGGTAGTGATCGCTCTCGATACCAATGTACTGGTGCGCTATATCGTTCAGGATGATCCAAACCAGGCGGCGCGGGCATCCCGGTTCATAGACAAATCTATATCAACTGACAATAAAGCCTTCATCGCAGTCATCGTGTTATGCGAGTTGGTTTGGGTGTTGGAAAGTCGTTACCGCTTCAGCTGGGCGCAGGTCGCGGCTGTGATCGAGAAACTGTTGGCGGCTGGGGAATTCATGGTCGAGGCGAGGAAATCCGTGATTATTGCTCACCACCATTACCGGGTTAGCGGGGCTGACTTCGTCGACTGCCTCTTGGGGCTGCTCGCCCAAGACGTCGGTTGCAAA
>JAYZWP010000160.1:0-3428 GCA_036142245.1 Pseudomonadota bacterium
CCATCCGCGAAGGCGGCCGCACCGTCGGCGCCGGCGTCGTCGCTAAGATCGTCGAGTAATGGGCGGCATTACTGCTGCATCGTTCAGTCATCGAGTTCACTGTAAGGATTAACCGGAGGATCACGGACAAGGCGGTTTTCGGGTAGGCCAGTAGCTCAATTGGTAGAGCGGCGGTCTCCAAAACCGCAGGTTGGGGGTTCGAGACCCTCCTGGCCTGCCAATCCCGAAGCAGCGTCCCGATTGCCGCGGCACATGGAACAGTTCAAGCAGATTATCGTCGGACTTCTCCTGGTCGCGGGTTTCGTGGGGTACTACCTGCTCGCCGACCAGATTCAGGCAGTTCGGCTGCTGGTGGTGCTGGTTGGTGTTGGTGCAGCGATCGGCGTTGCCGTGACGACCCAGATGGGGCAGAGAGTCTGGGGGTTCATGAAAGAGTCCCGCGCCGAAGTGCGGCGGGTAATTTGGCCGACCCGGGCAGAAACCGTACAGATGACAATGCTGGTGTTCGTCATGGTCGTGATCGCCAGCGTGGTGTTGTGGATGTTCGACTGGATTCTGAATCTCTCCGTGAAGTCGCTTCTGTAGGAAACCCGGATTTTAAAGACAATGGCAAAACGCTGGTACGTAGTACACGCCTACTCCGGGTATGAGAAGACGGTGATGCAGTCTTTGAAAGACCGCATCGCCCAGAGCGGTCTGGACGAGTATTTCGGCGACATTCTCGTTCCCACCGAAGAAGTGGTGGAGATGCGTGGCGGTCAGAAACGCAGCAGCGAGCGCAAGTTTTTCCCGGGGTATGTGCTGGTGCAGATGGAGATGAACGACGCCACCTGGCATCTGGTCAAAAGCGTGCCGAAGGTGATGGGATTTATCGGGGGCAGCGGGGACCGTCCGGCGCCGATTACCGAACGAGAAGCGGACGAGATTCTCGGGAGAATCCGTGAGGGGCAGGAGAAACCGCGGCCGAAGGTGCTGTTCGAGGTGGGCGAGGTAGTCCGGGTAACAGATGGTCCCTTCAACGACTTCAACGGCGTCGTGGAAGATGTGAACTACGAAAAAAGCCGGCTCAACGTTTCAGTGACTATTTTTGGTCGTTCGACGCCGGTCGAGTTGGAATTTTCTCAGGTCGAGAAGGCCTGATAACAAACAGTCGCTATTTACGGAATTTCGTAACACGAAGGTAGCCCTGAAATAGTCGTCAGAGCTTCTCCCGGGCAACTAGGCCCGTCACCGAACTGCCCAGTTCGACGATCTGAGAAGAGACGGTTTTAGGTTTTTTAGATGGATGACGCCCAGGGAGCCGTCAGGCGCCTGTACCTGGGACCGAAGCGAAGGAGTCTTCAGTGGCGAAGAAAGTTGCATCCTACATCAAGCTGCAGGTGCCGGCCGGGCAGGCCAACCCGAGTCCGCCAGTTGGCCCGGCGCTGGGTCAGCACGGCGTGAACATCATGGACTTCTGCAAGACCTTCAACGCCGAGACCGGCGATCTCGAGCCGGGTCTGCCGATTCCCGTGGTGATTACGGTCTACGAAGACCGGAGTTTTACCTTTGTCCGCAAAACGCCACCGGCCAGTGTACTGCTCAAAAAGGCCGTCGGGTTGAAAAGCGGTAGCGGCCGGCCCAACACCAACAAGGTGGGTAAGGTAACCCGGGCGCAGCTTGAGGAGATCGCGAAGGCGAAGGATCCCGACCTTACGGCGGCAGACATGGAGGCTGCGGTGCGCACCATTGCCGGTAGCGCTCGCAGTATGGGTCTGGAAGTCGAGGGGGTTTGACGTCATGGCGAAGATCAGCAAAAAGCGCACAGCCATACTGGAACGGATCCCCGAGCAGCCGCAGGCGATCGAAGGGGCGCTGGCCCTGGTGAAGGAGCTTGCCAGCGCCAAGTTCGATGAAACCGTCGAGGTCGCCTTCAACCTGGGGATCGATCCGCGCAAGTCGGATCAGGTGGTACGGGGTGCAGCGCTCATGCCCCATGGCATTGGCAAGCAGGTTCGGGTCGCAGTGTTTGCCGGTGGTGTTGCTGCGGATGCCGCGACCGCAGCAGGGGCCGATGTGGTCGGGTTGGACGATCTGGCGGAGACAATGAAGGGTGGAGACCTCAATTTTGATGTGGTCATCGCCGCGCCGGACGCTATGAAAGTGGTCGGTGCGCTGGGCCAGTTACTCGGTCCACGGGGGCTGATGCCCAATCCCAAGGTTGGCACCGTCACGCCGGATGTCGCCCAGGCGGTCGAGAATGCCAAAAAGGGCCAAGTCCGGTTTCGGGCCGACAAGGGGGGAGTCGTTCACTGCGCCATCGGCAAAGTCTCATTCGAAGTCAACGCTCTGCATGAGAATCTCGACTCCCTGGCTGCGGAGCTGCGGAAACTCAAGCCAGCGGCCGCGAAAGGCAACTATTTTCAGAAGCTGACGGTTTCATCCACCATGGGCATCGGCGTTCCGGTGGATTTGAGCAGCCTGTCGGTCTAGGCAGATACAGAGGTACATCCCGTGGGACTTAGTCTGAATGCCAAACAGCAAATCGTCAGCGAGGTTGCCGAAGTCGCCGCCAATTCGACTTCCATGATCGCGGCCGATTTCTCCGGAATCCGCGTCGGGGCGATGACCCAGTTGCGCGCCAAGGCGCGCGACGCCAACGTTCATCTGCGTGTGGTGAAAAACTCTCTGATCCGGCGAGCGGTGGAAGGCACCGATTACGCACTGGTGAGTGATCGCGTGGTGGGGCCGGTCCTGCTGGCGTTTTCCGCTGAGGAGCCGGGCGCCGCGGCGCGCTTGCTCAAGGAGTTTCGCAAAGAGCACGAAGCGTTCACCATCAAGTTCATTGCGATGGATGGTCGGCTGCTGGAGCCGGACGCTCTCGATGCAGTGGCCGCGTTGCCGACCCGTGATGAGGCGTTGGCTCGTTTGATGGGTGTGATGAAGGCGCCCATCACCAAGCTTGCGCAGACCTTGGCGGCTCCGCACCAGAAACTGGTCCTCACGCTGGCGGCGTTGCGCGAACAGAAGCAGGAATAGTCCAGCCGCTTGTCGGCGGAACCGACCGCGCGCCGGATGCGTCGCGACTTTGAAAATCAGTCTCCCACTATCAGGAGTGAACCATGGCAGTTAATCAGGAAGAGATCCTCGAAACCATTTCCAACATGACCGTGATGGAAGTGGTCAGCCTCATCGAGGCGATGGAGGAGAAGTTTGGCGTCAGTGCCGCGGCGATGGCCGCGCCGGTGGCCGTTGCCGCCGGGGCAGGTGATGCCGGTGCCGGTGCGGCTGAGGAAAAGACCGAATTCGACGTCATGCTGAACAGCTTCGGAGATAACAAGGTTGCCGTCATCAAGGCAGTGCGCGCTGCTACCGGTCTGGGGCTGAAAGAGGCCAAAGACCTGGTGGAAGGCGCGCCGGTGGCGGTGAAGGAAGGTATTCCGAAGGAA
>JAYZWP010000161.1:0-6680 GCA_036142245.1 Pseudomonadota bacterium
GCGGCGTAGTCGAAGTCCTCCTCCATGGGGTTGGACTTGGCCGAGTGCTGGTGAAGGATGTCCAGGCGCAACTGGTTGGGCCACCAGTCCCGATTGGTGGTGCCGCCGCCGGCGGGTTGGTGAAACGGGCATTTACTTTCTGACATGGGACGCTCCCCCCTTTGGGTGAGAAAAACGAGAAACGGGAAGCATTAAATGACTGGATATCATATTTCGCAAATTAATAGTTTTAAATAATCGTATAGCGGTACACAATTATCGGCTCAGCCTTGGACGCCCGACCATGGCTTGGACGTCCCTGTGGCACGGGGTCCGATTGGACTATCTTGAGACCGGAGGTACGGCCAATGGTTCGCTACCCTGCGGCACTTTGGCGCGTTCTGGTCCGCTCAGGGGGCGGCCGGGTGCCGCTGTCCACCTATGGCTATGGCGCGCGGGTTTCACGCAAACGGTCGAGCCGCAATCGTTGCCGATCGTCGAACAGACGGCGGGTGGCGGCCCAGGCTGAGAAGAGGGCGGCGAAACCGGTCCCCGCGGCGATCAGCAGCAGTATCAGCATCTGGTAGCTCACGGCCGTTGCCGGCGGTACGCCGGCCAGAATCTGGCCCGTCATCATCCCGGGCAGGGCGACAATTCCTGCTACCGCCATGCTGTTGACCGTGGGAATCAGGGCTCCCTGCAGAGCGTTCCGCCGTAACTGGGTTGTCGCTTCCTGCCAGGAGTGCCCCAACAACAGGCGCCCCTCGATCGCCTGCCGATTGTCGACGGCACCCTGGGTGATGCGGTCCAGGCCGATCGCGATACCGTTCAGCGTGTTACCCAGCAGCATGCCGAGCAGCGGGATGGCGTATTGCGGGTGGTACCACGGATCGGCCCGGATCAGCACCAGCAGCGCCGCGACGGTGACAACAACGGACGAGATCAGCATGGAGCCGGTGCCGATGACGAAACTCCAGGCACCCTTGTATCCCCGCTGCAGACGCGCAGCGATTTCCCTTCCCGCCGCAGCGAGCATGACGAAAGTCACCAGGGCAACCCAGGGCAGGGCCACCTGTTGGAACAGAAAATTCAGGATCAGCCCGATCAGCGTTAGCTGCACGCCCATGCGGATCATGGCGATGACGATGGAGCGGCTCAGGTGCGGCGCGGTGCGCAAATTGAGCAGCGCGAGCAGGAGCACCAGCGCCGCGGCGATTGCCAGCTCCCAGGGTGATAGTTGAATGAGTTCCACGTCGGGTCTAATGGTTTTGCCGTCGGGTGGTCATCCTTGCCAAGGGAGGTGGTCTGTTCTCAGAACGCAGCAGAAGATGGGCGCCGCTGGTGCGCGACGCGGCTTATTCGACAATCAACCTCCCTCCCGCCATGCGCCAATGCCGGTTGCCGATACGAGTCGCCTGGGTCGGGTCGTGAGAAACCCAGAGCCAGGCGATGGCGTGTGTCTTGACGTGGTCCAGCAGCAGGTTTTCCACGCGGTGCTGGTTGTCGGCATCGAGGTGGGCAGTGGGTTCGTCCAGCAGCAGGACATCCGGTCCCAGCGTGAGGAGGCGTGCCAGGGCCAGACGCTGTCGCTCACCGGAAGAGAGGCGGCTCACCGGCCAGTCGATGATGTCGGCTGCGAGGCCGAGCGGGGCGAGCCAATCCGCGCTCCCCGGCGGCAGGTTGCCGCCGACGCGTTCATCCCACCAGGCGCTGTCCGCCGGCAGCAGCCCGACCCGACGGCGCCAGAGCGGCGCCGGCGTCGCCTCGCTCGTGGTGCCGTCCAGGATCATCGTGCCGTCATGCGGATCGAGATCGGCGAGGCTGCGCAGTAACAGCGTTTTGCCGGACCCGGACGGACCAACCAGGCTAACTCTGTCGCCCGCGGCGAGCCGGAAAGAGGCGGGCATCAGGCCGTCACGGCGCAATCCTTCGACTCGGAACTCTTCGATGGGCCGTGCCTCGCTATAGGGGAAGTTGGCTGGCGGGAAAGGCGACCTCGGAGCGCAGAGTCTAGACGCAGTTCAATGCGCTACGGTTACGTCTGTCCGGCAGGTCGTTCCATCTGATCGAAGGCACGCACCAACGCTTCGAACGGCAGCATGATCGACCCGTGCCGGGACTTGAAGGGCCGGGCGTGGATAAAGATGCCGAAGGAGGCCCAGTCGCCTTCCGGTACCGGACCATCTTCCTTGAGCATGCGGCGCATCGTGTCCCGGGCACCACGAATCTCGTCCGCGGTTTTGCCGATCACAGTGCGGCCCATCAGCGCGGCGGAGACTTTACCGAGTTGGCAGGCATCCACGGTCTGGGCGTAATCAGCGACCCGATCACCCCCCATGACGACATCGATTGTGATCTGACTGCCGCAGACACGGCTCACCTCGGTGACGGTGACGTCCGGGTGCGCGAGCCGTTGCGTACGCGGAATGTCGGCGGCGAGCTTCATTACCTGTTCGTCGTACAGGTCCAGCACCTCGTCTGCCAGAGGCTCGCGCGCTCCGGCCAGTTCGGCCTGGGCCGCGGCATTGCGGATCGCTTCCAGCATGGCGTGCAGACCGTTCGAACGGGTCATGCTGAGGTGCTTGTCCAATCCGATGCCGGCGACGAAATCGGGTGGCGTGGCAAGAATCTCTTTCGGGGTGCGGTTGTCGTAGAGCTTGAGCAGCAGCGCGATGAGCCCCGAGACGATGGCCGAATCGCTGATGGCATGGAAGCGCAGCCGGCCGTTCTCCCATTCGCTCTTGAGCCAGACCTGGGATTGGCAGCCATGCAGACGGTACTCTTCCGTCTGCCATGCTTCGGGAAACGGGGGCAGTTTGCGGCCCAGGTCGATGATGTACGCGTAGCGGTCCGCCCAGTCATCGAACAACGCGAAGGCGGAGACCAACTCCTGCTGCGTTTCTGCCAGCGATTTCGCGGCGGTTTCCGTCATCCGGTTTTTCTCCAGCGGGTGCCGTCGGGGCGATCTTCGATGGCGATGCCGTGGCTCGCCAACTCATCGCGAATGGTATCGGCGCGGGCGAAGTCGCGGTCGGCCCTGGCCTGTTCGCGTTCGGCGATGAGCCGCTCGATGTCACCGGCCTCCAGGTCGGTCGCGCCCCCGGCGAACCAGGTTTCCGGATTCGACTGGAGCAGACCCATGATCTCGCCCATGAGGAGCAGTTGTCCTTTCAGATGCCGCTTCGCGCCCGGGTCGTCGGTCTGGTGGGCCGTCTTCGCGACGGCGAACAGTTCGGCGAACGCACGGGGCGTGTTGAGGTCATCGGTCAGGGCTGCCATGAAGGGCGCCGGCAGATCCCCGGCATCTCCTTCGCTGTCGGCCAGGTCCCGCAGCGCGCCGTAGAGGCGGTCCAGGGAGCGCTTCGCCTGGGTGAGGCCTTCCGCCGTCCAGTCCAGCGGGCCGCGGTAATGGCCAGCGAGCAGGGCGTATCGAATCGCCTCGCCGGGCGCCTCGGTCAGCAGGTCCCTGACCAGCAATACGTTGCCTACCGATTTGGACATCTTCTGCTGTTCGACGTTCACGAAGCCGTTGTGCAGCCAGTAGCGGGCGAGCGGTGCCCCCTGGTGGGCGCAACGGCTCTGGGCGATTTCGTTTTCATGGTGCGGGAAGATCAGGTCGTGGCCGCCACCGTGGATGTCGATGGTGGTGCCCAGGCAGGACTCGATCATGGCCGAACACTCGATGTGCCAGCCGGGTCGGCCGCGACCCCAGGGGCTGTCCCAGCCCGGCAGGTCGTCGCTGGAGGGTTTCCACAACACGAAGTCGCCGGGATCCTGTTTATAAGGGGCAACCTCCACCCGCGCCCCGGCGAGCAGCTCTTCCGGATCGCGGCCGGACAGGGCGCCGTAATCCGTGAAGCGTGCGACGCGAAACAGCACGTGTTCCTGTGCCGCGTAGGCGTAATCGGCGTCGATGAGGCGGCGGATCATGTCGATGATCGCGCCGATGTGCTCGGTGGCTCTCGGTTCCACCGATGGCGGCAGCACGTTCAGTTCTGCCAGGTCCGAGTGATAGGCGTCGGTGTAGCGGCTGGCAATATCACTTATCGGCAATCCCGACGCGGTGGCCGCGGCGTTGATCTTGTCATCCACGTCGGTAATGTTGCGAGCATAGACGACGTCGCCGTAGAGGCGGCGCAGTACCCGGTAGAGCAGGTCAAATACCACCGCGGGTCGGGCATTGCCGATGTGCGGGTGGCTGTACACCGTGGGGCCGCACACGTACAGCGTAACGCGTGTGGCATCGAGGGGCTCGAAGCGCTGCTTCTCCCGGGTGAGGGTGTTGTGCAGGTAAAGATTCATGAGGCGATGCCGGCGGGTCTGAGGTTGCGCCCGGAGCGGTCGGTAGCGCGGCCCGGCGGCGCTATTCTCCGTGGTTTGGGTGCGCTTGAGAAGCAGAGCGGGTCCTGGAGTCTCGCCAAGCGCCGGCGAACGGCGCATTCTTCGCACGGTCGAAGCGGTAACGGTGTGCCGGTGCGAGGCGACTGCGGCCGGTGGGGTAACCGGTGGCTCTCGGTGTCGGGGCGCTTGACGAGCGTGCTGCCGAAGGTCGCGGAGCGGAGCGGGTGACATTGTCCCGCCCGCGGGGGATTGATGCGCGTTCGATGCGGTTGTTTTCTAACCGACGAGAATTATGTTGGTGGTCGGGACAGCGTTCGGGTTGTCCCTGAGAAAAGGCTTTGCGAGTGTGATGGAAACTTTAGTTGTAAAAAATGCGCGTCTGGTTAATGAGGGTGCGATCCGGGATACGGACATCCTGATGCGCGGTGGACGGTTCGAGAAGATAGCCCCCGGCATATCGCCGCCGCTCAACGCCCGGATCGTCGATGCCGAAGGTCAATTTGCCCTGCCGGGCGTGATCGACGATCAAGTGCATTTCCGTGAACCCGGATTGACCCGCAAGGGAGAGATCGCCACCGAGTCGCGTGCCGCCGTGGTGGGTGGGGTGACCAGCTTCATGGAAATGCCGAATGTCGATCCGGCGACTACCACCCGTGATGCGTTGCGGCGCAAGTACGAGCGCGCGGCCGAGGTTTCTCTGGCCAACTACGCTTTCTATCTCGGTGCAACAAACGACAACATCGACGAAATCAAACAGCTCGGGGTTGGCGAAGCCTGTGGAGTCAAGGTGTTCATGGGCGCTTCCACGGGGTCGCTGCTGGTCGATGATCCGCAAGCGCTGGAACGGATTTTCGCCGAAGCACCGGCCCTCATCGCCACCCATTGTGAAGACAACGCCACCATCCGTGCCAATCTCGAGCGGCTCGAGGCCGAGAATCCAGGCGGTCTCAGCCCGGGCGATCATCCCCGGGTGCGCTCCGCGGAAGCCTGCTATCTCTCCTCGAGCCTTGCCGTGTCACTCGCCAGACGCCACGATGCCCGGCTCCACGTGCTGCACCTGACCACCGCCCGGGAGATGGAACTGTTCGAGCGCGGGCCGGCCGCCGGCAAGCGGGTCACGGCGGAGGTCTGTGTGCACCACCTGCATTTCACCGACGCGGATTACGTCCGTCTCGGTAATCGCATCAAGTGCAACCCGGCGATCAAGTCCGGGGCGGACCGTGCGGCCTTGCGCGCCGCCCTGCGGGATGATCGCATTGATGTGGTTGCCACGGACCATGCGCCCCACTTGTTGGAAGAAAAGGACGTTCCCTATGTTCAGGCGGCTGCCGGGTTGCCGCTGGTCCAGCATTCGCTGTTGATGTTGCTGGCGTTGCAACGGGAAGGCCTCCTCACCCTGGAGGACGTGGCACGCAAGACTTCCCACGCGGTCGCTGACAGCTACCGCCTGGTGGAACGTGGATACGTGCGCGAAGGCTACTGGGCGGACCTGACGCTGATCGATCCGGACCGAACCACCGAAGTGACACGAGAGTCGCTCCGCTACAAGTGTGGATGGTCGCCGCTGGAAGGATGCCGTTTTCCCGGCGCGGTTCGCGCGACCGTGGTGTCCGGACAACTCGTTTGGCTCGATGGCGAACTATTCGACCAGACCCGCGGACAGCGCCTGGCATTCGGCGCCCAGCGTTGAGGACACGCTGATCGATTCAGAGTTCCTGTCCAGGACGTGGCGCACCGGCATGAGAAAGACGCACTTCATTGATTTGCGGAGCGCAGCGCCGGCAGATACCGCGCTGCAGCGAACGGGAAAACGCGCTAGCGTTTTCCCGTTCGCCAGTTCATCGTGGGCTACCAGGTCGCCGCGTCGTCGGCAGGATGCTTGCCGGCCCAAGCGCCGCGAAACCCGGCCGGCAAGACGCTGAATCCGGCCGCCTGCGCGGACATGTCGCTGGCGAGGTGATTTTCAGGCTGGGCAAGTCCGGGCGCGCCAAGAATCTGGTCGGGGTTGCCGGACGAGGCGTCGACGTTGTCGCTCCGCTCCTCGTTGAACAGGGACATCAGCAGCGTCCCCGAAGCAACCGATACACCCAATGCCGCGGTCAGTAATAGTTTCACTACTCTCCTCCCGGCCACTATGTTGTGGCTCTTGCCGCTGAGGTGCAGCAACCTTAGACCGCTTTTTGCTGCGGTGCAACATCGCGATCTGTTGCGTTCCGAGCGACCTAATTCATGACCGGTGAAATCGTTACCAGGCCGCCGCGCACAGCGACCGATCTCATAGAATCGTTACGCGAAGACCAGCCGCACGAAGAAATGAGGAGAGGGTTCATGTCAGAGAAACCGGTGGTTGTGGCGATGAT
>JAYZWP010000162.1:0-6210 GCA_036142245.1 Pseudomonadota bacterium
GCAATGCCGCGGCCGATGCCCGGTAGCCGGATGAGCCCATCGAATCCTTCGTCCGCCACCTGGTCGGCGATATCCCGGGGCAGGGTAGCGACGGTTTCCGCAGCACGCCGATACGCACGCACCCGGAACGTGTTGGCGCGCTGTGCCTCCAGCAGATCGGCTATCTCGCTCAATGCCGAGATCACAGTCGGACTCATGAGCGGTAGGATCGATTCCATAGCTCAACCTATCCTAGCTTGGAAACCAGGCCATGCCAGCCCGCCGATGGTGTCCGCTTGATCCGAGTCATCTTGTGTCGATGGCGGGGGCGCCATTGGTGTGCGGGATGGCTACAATCGCGGTTCAAATTGCCTCCCCAGGGAGAGGGCGTTATGACCATCGGTGCGATTTGCAGCAGAGAAGTGGTGATCACGGAGCGGGATACTCCGGTGAGCGAGTTGGCCAGGTTGATGCGCGAGCAGCGCGTGGGTTCGGTGGTGATCACCCATTTCGACGGCAACGGCAACACGCCGATCGGGTTGGTGACGGATCGCGATATCGCCATCAGCATTGTTGCCGATGGGATTGATCCGGAGGAGGTGACCGCTGGGGATCTGTGCCGCCAACCCCTGGTGAACGCACTGGAATCTGAACCCATTGGCGATGTGCTGAAGCGGATGCGTCAGCACGGCGTGCGCCGTGTTCCGGTCGTGAACAAGCCCGGACACCTAATCGGCATTGTCGCGGTTGACGACGTTCTGGACCTATTGGCGAGCGAATTGTCGGATCTCGCCGCCGTGCTGGTACAGGAGCAGCGTAATGAGGCGATCAAAGTGGGATGAAGAATCGCGTCGCGATAAGTTCCCGGGTCTTGCAGCGGCGCGCGCCCGAAGTGTGGCGATAACCGACGTGAGTGCGCGGCGCTGACCGGCCTGTTTTCGCCGCAAGAGATCGCCGAGCTGGTTTGGGATAGCCGCTACCGGCTGACGCCGGCGGATGCGGCACCCGAGGAGAACATGGCAGCGACCTGGCGGCGGGTCGCCACCGCCGTGGGCGCGGTCGAGTGCGGCGCCGCTGAAAGGGCCACTTGTACCGCGGCATTCAATGAACTTCTTGAGGAGGGTCGTTTCTTTCCCGGTGGCCGGATTCTGGCGAACGCCGGTGCCCCGGCACAGGGTGGCTGTTTCAACTGTTTTGTCGCCGGTCCGGTGCGCGCTGAATCGAAGATGATGCGGCGCACCATCCGCGAGGCGACAGCGGTGATGGGGCAGGGTGGCGGGATTGGCTTCGACTTCAGTGACCTGCCACCCCGATCTGCGGGAACAGGAGAAGACCCTCTGGCGGTGATGGCAGCGCTGAATTTTGCCTGCGAGCAGTTACTGGGGCGAGAGCCGCGCCGCGGCGCGATGCTGGCCGGATTGCGGTGCGACCACCCGGATATTGTGGATTTCGTCGACGCCAAGCGGGCGCCGGGCGTCTTCACGAACTTCAATTGTTCGGTACTGGTGACGAATGACTTCTTGCGGGCGGTTGAGCAGGACGGGCAGTGGCGGCTCGGCCAAGTCAGTGGCGGCGCCAATAACCAAGGCGATGGCAGCACAGCGATCATCGGCGCGCGGGAGCTGTGGGAACGGATCATCCGCAGTGCCTACGAATGTGCCGAACCCGGCGTGCTCTTTATCGATCGCGTCAACGCCGACAACAATCTGCATTATTGCGAACGCCTGGTCGCCACCAACCCGTGTGGTGAGGTACCGCTGCCGCACCATGGTGGCTGCAATCTGGGGTCTCTGAATCTGCCGCGATTCGTCGTGGCTCCCTTCACGATCCAGGCACGTCTGGACCTCGATGCCCTGACGCGTGCTGCCAGGCTCGCGGTTCGTTTTCTCGATAACGTGCTGGAGGTTTCACGCTATCCGTCGCCGGTCTATCGACAGGTGATGCGCCAGTCGCGCCGGATCGGCCTGGGTGTCACCGGTCTGGCGGACATGCTGGTCATGCTGGGGCTCGATTACGGTTCAGGCGCGGCGCGGCGCTTCGCGGAAGCGATGCTGCGGCAAGTTACCTTGGCGGCGTACGAGGCTTCGGTCACGCTGGCCCGGCAGAGGGGCTCCTTCCCGGCGTTCCGTGCCGGGGAATTTCTGGCCGGGTCCTTTAGCCGGCGGCTTCCTGGCGGACTGAGGCACGCGGTTGGCCAGCACGGGCTGCGCAACAGCCACCTGCTGGCACTGGCTCCGGCGGGCACTATCAGTCTGCTCGCCGGGAATGTTTCCAGCGGTATCGAGCCGATCTATGCGCTGCGCCAGCGTCGGCGTTATCGACCAGCCGGAGCAGATGCGGTGACCGTCGATCTTGAGGACTACGCCCACCATTGCTGGCGTGTGCAGCACCCCGACGAGGCGCTTCCGACGCATTGGCGCACGGCGACGACCATAACGCCGGCGGATCATCTGCGGATGCAGGCGGCGTTGCAGCGACAGGTCGACAATGCCATCGCCAAGACGGTCAATGTGCCGGTGGATTGCAGTTACGCCACCTTTGCAGACCTTTTTGACCTGGCGATTCGGCTCGACGTGAAAGGGTTCGCCACCTTTCGCCCCAACCCTGCCCGTGGCGAGGTGCTACAAGCGGATGAGGGGGGGCGGGATTGTCGTATTTGCTGTTACGGGTCAGGCGGGTACGCGCCGATCGGCGATCAACCGCCTCTACCGTAACGCGCAGCAATGTCTCGCTGACCGGTGAGCAGTGCCTCGCTGATCTGCGCCGGATAGGGTTTGTCGGTCGGGTCGAGCTCGCGCAGCCATGCCGGCAACGATTCACGCTGCGAAAGACAGTGGTCGCGCGCCGCACTGAGCGCTGCTGTTGCGGCTGGAAGCCGTTTTCCCCCTGCCATGACCTGGTGCAGCAGCGGGATTCCGGGGTGGGTTTCTTCTCTGCGGGCGAGGATGTCCTGCACCATGACACCGCCGCGAAACTGCCGGAATAGCTGTTTCGCGCCGGGATAGGTGATTTTCCCGGGGGAGAGCTTGCCGCGATCGATTCCGCCATAACCCACCAGTTTGTAAGCGGCATCAAGAAAGGGCGCATCACTCATCACCGACACCCCGGTACCGACTCCAAAGCCGTCAGCGGGTGCCCGTGCAGCGAGGATTTTCCCGATGGTGTATTCGTCCAGGCCGCCACTGAGGAACAGTTTCACGTTATCGAGCCCCGCCCGATCGAGTCGCCGGCGTGCTTCGCCGGCAAGTTCGGCAAGATCACCTGAGTCGAGTCTGACTGCACCGACGTGGAAGGCGTCGCCCAGTTCGTCGGCGAGGCGGATCACCTGTTCGATCCCTTCCAGGGTGTCGTACGTGTCCACCAGCAGTGTAGTGTCGGGATAGAGTTCGGCAAAACGGCGGAACGCGGTCAATTCGCTGTCGTGAGCCTGAACGTAGCTGTGGGCCATGGTGCCGGCGATCGGAATGCCGAACTGTTGGCCGGCAGCGACGTTGGAGGTGGCTGTATACCCCGCCAGATAGAGGGCGCGGGCGCTGTGCAACGCCGCGTCTTTGCCGTGGGCTCGCCGGGCGCCGAAGTCGACCACGGGCCGGCCACGGGCGGCGTCGACAACCCGTACACCTTTTGACGCCACACCGGTTTGATAGTGAACGGTATTCATGAGACAGGTCTCGACGAGCTGCGCCTCAGCGATAGGAGCTACCACCTCAAGGAGCGGCTGCTGAGCGAAAACCGGAGTGCCCTCCGCAACGGCGTAGACATCGCCGGTGAAGCGGAAGTCTCTCAGGTAAGTCAGAAAATCATCGTCGAATGCCTGTTGGGTGCGCAGGTACTCGATTTCCGCAGCGTCGAAGCGGAGATTCTCGAGATACGCCAGCGCTTGGTCCAGGCCGGCGGCGATCAGATAGTTACGCTGCGCAGGCAGGGTGCGCACGAACAGATCGAACACCGCCTCCTGATTCATTCCCTCCCTGCGGTAGGCCTGCAGCATGGTGAGTTCGTACAGGTCGGTGAACAGGGCGTCAGACATCGGGGTGGTGGTGATTGATGCGATAGAAATCAAGTAGCCGGCGCATAAGGATCGTTACGAGGCGGGTTGCAGATGCGACTAGCGGATGGTTGCTCCCTCCGCTGCCATCTCCTTAAGTGCTGCGTCGCCGTCTCCCGGTTTGAGGTCCACCGCGCGGATCGCTGTCGTCAGGACGGTCACTTGAAATCCCTTCGCCGCTGCGTCGAGCACAGTCGCCTTGACACAATAATCGGTCGCCAGGCCAACCACCACCAGCCGTTCGACATTGGCCGCCCGGAGATGCTCCTCCAGTCCGGTGGAACGGGGGGTGCCGCTGTCCGTCTCGAGCGAGCGAAATCCTGAATAGCCGTCGTCGCTGCCGGTGCCCTTACTCACCACTTCCCCCTCTACGATGAGACCGGAGTGAAAAGCGGCACCCCAGCTGTCTCGTACGCAGTGATCGGGCCAGATGCCGCCGTGGCTAGCGAAATGGGGGGTGTCGGCCGGATGCCAGTCCCGGGTGTAGACGACAAGCGCACCGGCCTTCCGGGCCGCGCGGATTTGGCGGTTAATGGGGTCGATCACTTGCTCGCCTCCCGGCACATAAAGATGTCCGGCAGGGTCGGCAAAATCATTCTGCACATCCACCACAATCAGCGCGGTCGTTTGATCGTAATGGTCCGGTGCAGCGCTGGTCATGGCGATCATCTTGGTCGTGGGCACCGCAGTGAAGATGGGAGCACCGGGCATGGTCTGGTGGGCGGTCAATGGCCGAATTTTGCGCAAATTCAGTGATCGTAATCAAAGTTCCGGACCAATGCGTGATTAAGACTTCATGCAGCGTCAAAGTTCACAGAACAGCTTTGCGTGAGAGGTGTCTAGGGTTCGTTATCCGGGAGGAGTGATCCATGAGGCTAGACAGAATTTGTGACTGCACCGGTACCCTGGCTCTGCTGCGGCGGATCTCCATCGGAATGGTCGCCGTGACGGCAGTCCTGTTTGCGGCCAGCGCCCTTGCACAAACGGATGTGGATGCCCAAAAACTCCGGGCGGCAAAGCGGGATTTCATGAAGTATTGCAGTACCTGCCATGGGGAAGAGGGGCGGGGTGATGGCCCATACACGCGCATGTTTCGCGTATATCCCGTGGACCTTCGCCTGTTGAGCCTTAATAACGACGGCAAGTTCCCCTATGACTACGTGCGTCAGATCATCGACGGCCGTAAGGACGTCCGTGCCCACGGGGCACGGACGATGCCTGTCTGGTTCGATGAACTGTGGTCTTCCCCTGAAGGTAGCGGGGCGCGTCAGGCTCTCGACAGAATCAAAGCGCTGACTGACTATCTCGCAGATATTCAGCTTAATCCCGACGAATAAGCCATAGCCCGCCGGTCGATGCCTTGTCGAACGGCGGCGCGCATGGTCGATGCGCTCGAGGTCCCGGTTCGTGGCTGGGATGCCTTACTGGTGATCTCTGAAGCCGGCGAGGCGCTGCGGGCGCCGGACGGAGTACGGCGGGCTGGGCGTGCCATGGTGCCGGGTAGGTAGTGTCCGGTTCGAATTTGGCGGCCAAGACGACGGTCGCGCAGTGTACGGGGTCGAGCCGACGTTACTGCCGGTGTTGTGGTGCAGAACAGGTTACCGCTGATCACGACCGCTCCGCTCATGAGTGGTATTGGCCTAACGCGGTGAACGAGCAGGCGCACCGGTGTATTGTTGTCCGGGAGTGACAGCCTGGTCCGGATCACTCCCGCGGTCGGCATTTTCGGTCCATGTGCGGCGATAGGTCCGTGCATCATTTGACCGATCGCCGGCACGGTGGGGCGCGTCGGGCAAGGGTTCGGGATCGGCACAGCACCGAAGCGGAGGATTTGTCTTGAGCGATACCCACGAAGGCGGCTGTCTGTGCGGTGGCGTGCGTTACCGGGTCACCGGCGAACCGTTTCGAACCAATATCTGTCACTGTACCGCGTGCCAGCGGCGTACCGGCAGTTCGTTCGGGATCTCCACCTACTTCAAGGATGAGCAGGTGGCGTTTCTGAGCGGCGAGCGCAAGGTGTACCGTCATCAGTCGGATGAGAGCGGGCGGTACGGCAACATGGAGTTCTGTCCCGATTGTGGTGTAACGGTGAGTTGGACGGCGGAGTTCTTCCCGGGCGCCCGAGGGATTGCGGGCGGCACCTTCGATGACCCGGACTGGTTCGATATCAGGCACCACGGCTG
>JAYZWP010000163.1:0-4008 GCA_036142245.1 Pseudomonadota bacterium
CGTGGCGGCGGACTTCTCGATTCCCATTCCGGAGGATGGCCGGCCGTTCGGATACCTGCGTGCGATCGATCCCCAGACCGGTAACAGGGTCTGGGAGGTTCCGAACGATCCGCCGCCCAACCGCGGCACGCTGACCACCGCCGGGGATCTGGTTTTCACCGGCCTGATGACAGGGGAGTTGGTGGCGCACCACGCCCGCACCGGGGAGCTGCTCTGGCAGTACAAGACCGGCTCCGGGATCATCGGTCCGCCCATCACCTATGCGCTGGACGGCGAGCAGTACGTGGCGGTGCTGAGCGGTATCGGCGGGCTGCTCTCCTGGCACCTGCCACACCCGGAACTGGCCAGGGTGAACAAGGGCAGTTCCGTCTCCGTGTTCCGGTTGCACCGCCCGTTCAAGGCGGCGCAGTGATGGCACGCGTGCTGGTTACGGCCGGGGTGTTGCTGCTGGCGGCGCAGCCGCTTCACGCCGGTGGCGCCGCGGTGCCGGAACCGCATCTGGTCGTGTTGGGCAAGGGGCTCTATCAGCAGATGTGCCGCCAGTGCCACGGTCATGAACTCAGGAGCAGCGGCGCTTCGACGTTCGACTTGCGAACCTTTCCACCGGATGACCCGGACCGGTTCCGCACCTCGGTGATGGAGGGTAGCGGCGACATGCCGCCCCACGATGACATTCTCCTGGACGAGGATATCGATGCCCTGTTCGCCTATGTGGTGGCGACCCAGCAGGCGCAGCACCCGGGAGCAGGGCAGTGACGGTGCGGATGGCGTTGAGTCGCGTAGCAACAGGGCTGCTGGCGCTGGTGGTCGGGGCACCCGCCTTCGGCATGGCGCAGGGGCTCAAGGTCTGTCTGGAGCAGGGCGCGGCGCCGTTGTCGTCTCCCGAACACCAGGGTATGGATACGGTCGCCGCCACCCTGGTGGCGGAGTGGCTCGGCCGTGCGCTGGAGATCGTCTGGTACGAGGGGGAGGATGACGAGGAGGCGTCCTCCGCCGCACAGGTCAACGCGCTGCTGGCGGCCGGCCTGTGTCAGATTGCCGGAGGGTACCCGCTGGTCGCGGATGGTCTGCGAACACCGTTCGCCGCGGAGTTTCCGCTGGAGTTCCCTGATGGCAGCCGGCGGTTCGTGACGCTCGGCAAGCCGATTCATACCCTGCCGTATCGTGCTTTCGGCTACCGGGTGATCCTGGCACCGCAGCGGCAGGACAAGACCGTCAGCCGGCTGGGTGATCTGTCCGGGATGCGCATCCTCGCCGAGCAGAACAGTCTGGCGGACAACCTGCTGCTGAGCCACGACGGCGGTGCGCTGCGTGCCGATGTCGTCCACGTGCCGATGCTGGACGAGGCGGCCGTGCTCGGCGCGCTGGCGGGCGGTCGGGGCGACGCGGCGCTGATCGAGGGGCCGCAGTTCGAAGCGCTGAAGCTGGCAAATCCGTCCACCGCGCTGCGCGACAGCGGTTATCAGCATCCCCTGATGATCAACGTCGGCTTCGTCGCCCTGGAGACCCAGCGCGCTCTGGTGGAGCTGTTCGACGAGGCGATCGAAGACCTGCTGGCCGAAGGAGACCTGGAGGCGGCTATTCAGGAACTGGGCTATCGCTACCAGGCGCCGGTGGAACCGCAGGTGCTGCCGCCGCTGACCTACAAACTGTTGGCGCAACCCTGACCGGTTTCGCCGGGAGGTCGAAGATGCGGCTGGAAGGAAAAGTTGCGTTGGTCACTGGCGTCGGGTCCGGCATCGGCCGGGCGATCGCCCTGCGTTACGCCGCCGAAGGGGCCCGCCTGGCGATGGTGGAAATCAACCCCGATTCCGGTGCTGATACCGCCACACAGGTGGCCGAGCGCCAACCGGAGTCGCTGCTGATTCAGGCCGACATGGCCCGGGTTGCGCAAATCGACGCCGCCGTGGCGCAGACGTTGGAGCGGTTCGGCCGCATCGACGTGCTGGTCAACAACGCGGGGGTAACCCGCAAGCTGGACTTCTTTGAGGTCACCGAGGATCTCTGGGACTGGATGTTCGCAGTCAATGCCAGGGGGCTGTTCTTTTGCATGCAGGCGGTGGCGCGCGTCATGCGGGAACAGCAGCAGGGGGCGATCGTGAACATCGCATCCATTGCCGGCAAGGGATTTACGGGCACCTCGAATATCGCGTATGCCGGCACCAAGGGTGCGGCTATTGCCATGACCCGCATCGGCGCGGCACAACTCGCGCCCTACAACATCAACGTCAATTCGATCTGTCCGGGCATGACCATGACCGGCCTGGTCACCGAAGTCATCGGCAAGGCCGCCGCGGCACAAGGCATTTCGGAACAGGCGCTTATCGATGAGATGGCGCGGACCATTCCGCTGAAACGGGTCAACACCGGCGACGACATCGCGGGTATGGCGGTATTCCTCGCGAGTGCCGATGCGCGCAATGTCACCGGTCAGTCCTACAACGTGGATGGCGGTCTTATCTGGGATTAGTCCCCGCCCCGGTAGCTTTGCGCGCGGTGGCGGCGCTGATCGGCGCCGTTGCCGGCTTTGAAATATCCCTGAAACCTCCCGGGCGCAACCTGCCCCCAGCGCGATCAGGCGCTACGCCACGCTGTATGCCATCAGGGAGATCAGGAATGTTGTTACGCCGCCTCGCCGCCGGGGTTGTACTGCCCTTGTGTGCCGCCCCGCTGAGTGCCGCCGGGCTTTTTGACCAGACCATCGAGCTGTCGGTTCTCGGAACCTACGAGTCAGGCATTTTTGCCGAGGGGGCGGCGGAAATCGCGGCGCATGACCCGGCGACACAGCGCCTGTTCGTCACCAACGCGGATGCCAGCAGCGTCGACGTGCTGGATATCTCCCTGCCGGCGGCGCCGACCCTGCTGTTCACCATCGATCTGGCCCCCTACGGCGGCGGTGTGAACAGCGTTGCCGTCGACGGCGGCCGGGTCGCGGTGGCCGTGGAAGCGGACGTCAAGCAGGATCCCGGCAAGGTGGTGTTCTTCGACACCGACGGCAATCACCTGGCGCACGTCGAGGTGGGCGCGCTGCCGGACATGGTGACCTTTACGCCGAACGGTCGTGTTGTGCTGGTCGCGAACGAGGGGGAGCCGAACGATGATTACAGCGTCGATCCCGAGGGTTCCATCAGCGTCATCTGGCTGCCGGGCAATCTGGCACAGCTGAAGCAGCAACACGTCCGCACCGCCGATTTTCGCCAGTACGACCAGGGCCGGCCGGTGCCGCAGGGTGTGCGGATATTCGGCCCGGGGGCGAGCGTCGCGCAGGATCTGGAGCCGGAGTACATCGCCGTGTCGCGGGATTCCTCCACCGCCTGGGTTACGCTGCAGGAGAACAATGCGCTGGCCAAAGTCGACATCCGGCACGCCCGGGTGGTCGATCTGCTGCCGCTGGGCAGCAAGGATCACGCTGCGGGCCCTCAAACCGCGGAGGGGGTGACCGCGCTGTTCGCCGCGGATTTCAATGGCCTGGATGCCAGCGACCGGGACGACGCGATCAACATCCGGCCGTGGCCGGTCCAGGGTCTTTACCTGCCGGACGCGATCGCGTCTTACACCCTGTTCGGCAGGACCTTTCTGCTCACCGCCAACGAGGGCGATGCGCGCGACTACGACGGATTCAGCGAGGAAGCGCGGGTCAAGGACCTGGTGCTTGATCCGGTCGCCTACCCGGATGCCGCCACTTTGCAGTTGGACGAAAACCTCGGCCGGCTGAAGACCACGGTCGTCGATGGCGATGCGGACCTGGATGGCGACGTGGATCAGATTTTCAGCTACGGCGCGCGTTCCTTCTCTATCTGGAGTGAGGATGGCGCACTGGTCTACGACAGCGGCGAGGAATTCGAACAGATCCTCGCCCGGGCGCTGCCGGACGACTTCAACGCCACCAACGACGAGAACGGTTCGTTCGATAACCGCAGCGACGACAAAGGCCCCGAGCCGGAGGGGATCACCATCGGCAAAGTGGGTGTGCACACCTACGCTTTCATCGGGCTGGAGCGGGTCGGC
>JAYZWP010000164.1:0-3831 GCA_036142245.1 Pseudomonadota bacterium
GCTGGTGCTGACCGGGCTGGTGGCGAGCCTGTCGGGTAATGCCGCCCTCAGACGAACCAGTGGGAAATCAGCACAGGCCCTGGCGCAGGCAAAGGAAGCCGTCATCGCCTGGGCCCTGGCGCACCCGACCAAGCCGGGTCGCCTGCCGCTTCCCGACCGAAATGGTGATGGTAACTACGATGACGTGAGCGACTGCGTTTCCACTGGCCTGAACGATAATCACCTGCTCGGCCGCCTGCCCCTGCGCGGAGAGATCAATATCGGAGGGGGTACAAACTGCGCCGCGGCGCTCGATTTTGGTCCCGAGACCAACGGAACGGATGGTGCCGGCGAGAGACTCTGGTACGGCGTATCCCGACATCTGGTGCGTGACGGGATGGTGCCGAACTCCCCGGTGGTGGTCCCCAGCCTGCTCACCGATCCCGATAACTGGCTCACAGTGACCGACCTGCAGGGCAATGTGATCGCCGGCCAGGTTGCCTTCGTGCTGCTGGCGCCCGGGCTCGCAGTCGCAAACCAGGATCGCTCCGCCGTCGCGCCGGATGCAGATGAGTTTCTGGACGCGGTAGCCGTCGGCTCGCCGGGTTTCGCCGCCAATTACGATAGCGACCTGACCTTCCTCAGGGCATCCGACCAGACCGCACTGCCCGACGGCGAGCTGTTCAACGACCTGATTGTCTTTGCCACCGCCCAAGAACTCCTTGAACCGCTCACAGCCCTGGCACTGACGCGGATTTCGTCGGCCCTGCTGAACTTCCACGCGGGCAGCGGAGCTTTTCCCGATGCCGCGGATGCGCCCGACGGCACCTGCGACATAGGTACCAGCAGCGGCTTTTTGCCAACCGTCCCCGGTACCTGTGGGTCAGCCCTGGCACTCGACGGTTGGCTGGACCCCGACTGGATTCCGGAAATCGGGTACGATCGGGTCACGCCTGATCTGGCACGGCTGACGGTCGTCGCTACCGGACAGATATTGGAAGTGGTTCCATGAACAGAGCGATCAGTCGCGCGCAGGGTTTCACGCTGATCGAAATCGCCGTGGTTCTGGTCATCGTCGGCCTGCTGCTCGGCGGCCTGTTGTTACCGCTGGGCACCCAGCAGGAGGCACGGCGAATCGGCGCGACCCAGGAAGCCCTGGATGAGGCGCGGGAGGCGCTGTTCGGCTATGCCGTGGCGAACGGGTCGTTACCCTGCCCGGATACCGACAATGACGGGGTCGAGGACCCGCTCGCCGGTGCCTGCAACGCCCAGGAGGGTGAGCTTCCCTGGGCAACACTGGGAACGCCGGGCAACGACGCAGTGGCAGGCAACCGCTTTCGTTACCGCGTGGCGAGCGCGTATAACGACCACGCAACGATTGACTGCGGCATCTCCGGGGACATCGACATCTGCACCGCCGCGACCGGCGGGAGCGACTGTAGCGCCGGGACGGAAGTCGCCCTGAACGTGGCAGCGGTGGTGCTGTCCCACGGCAAGAACGGCTTCGGCGCGACCAACCGTGCCGGAAATGCGCTCCCCGCCCCAACGGCCGCCGATGAAGTGGAGAACGCCGACACGGACCCGGTGTTCGTCTCCCGCGCCCCGACCGGAGCCGATGCCCAGAACGGCCTGTTCGATGATGTCGTCACCTATGTGCCCAGTACCTTGCTGTGCAGCCGCCTGATCCGGGGCGGTACGTTATAGCCGCACCCGCGCCGCAGGGTCTGCGCGAGTCGCCAGGAAAGCTGCGATCGCTTCAGAGTTTTCCGTCCAGGCCAGGGCGACCCGGTATGAACAAGATGCACGTCGTTGCGTGACACAGCGCAGCGCAGACCGGTGTCGCCCGGCGGCGCGCGAAAAAACGTCTTGGACGAGGTTATTCGAGCGTTCTTCAGTCGACCGTCGCCATCGAACCGGAATTGTTTCCCCGCTCGTCTATAATGAATTTCCGCTCTCGCGAAAGTGGCGGAACTGGTAGACGCGCTGGTTTTAGGTACCAGTGGGGCAACCCGTGAGAGTTCGAGTCTCTCCTTTCGCACCAATGCTGTCATCGGGCCGCCGGCCCCGCACCACACGTTCCCGAAACCATGGATGTAGCTGTTGAAAACACCAGCGCCCTAGGGCGCACAATGAGGGTTGCCATTCCGGCAGCCGAAATCGATGCCTCCGTCGAGGCACGCCTGCAGAACCTGTCCAAGACCGTACGGATCAACGGATTTCGTCCCGGCAAGGTCCCGATGCGGGTGGTCCGCAGCCGCTACCGGGATCAGGTGGAGCAGGAGGTCACCGGTGAGTTGTTGCAGAACCGGTTCTTTCAAGCAGTTTCCGACCAGAATCTGAAACCGGCCGGGATGCCGAAAATCGACCCGGAGCAGCGTAGCCACGGCGACGACCTGGTATTCACGGCCTCTTTCGAGGTCTATCCGCAGATCGAACTGACGGATCTGTCGACGCTGTCGATCACCAAGCCTGTCGCCAACGTCGCAGAGGGAGATATCGATGAAATGATCGAGTCGCTGCGCCGTCAAAGGACCGATTGGGAAGTTGTCGAGCGAGCGGCACAGGCGGGAGACAAGGTCACCATCGACTTCGCTGGCACGCTGAACGGCGAAACCTTCGCCGGCGGAAGCGCCGAGAATTTCGAAACGGTCCTTGGCGCCAGCGGCCTGTTGCCCGAATTCGAGCAGGGCATTCTCGGGCAACCGCCCGGGGCCAGCATCACCTGTGATGTCCCCTTTCCGGAAGAGTACGCAGAGCCCGAACTGGCGGGGAAAACCGCGCAGTTCGCGATCACCCTGCATCAGGTCGAAGCGCCACACCTGCCGGAAGTGAATGCTGAATTCGCCAAAGAACTGGGCATCGAGGACGGCGATCTCGAAGCACTACGCACCATGGTCCGCAAGAACATGGAACGCGAACTGGTCAACGCCGTGACCCGGAAAACCAAGGAACGGGTCCTGGACGCACTGCTTGGGGCGCATCAGTTCGACGTTCCGGAAACCCTCGTCCATCAGGAAGCGCATCGTCTCGCTCACCAACGCGCGGGCCACCAGCATGACCCTCACGATCATGCGGTGACTGAAGCGGTTCTGCCCGATGCACGCCGCCGCGTTGCGCTCGGCTTGATCCTTGCCGAAATCGTCGACAGCCAGCAACTCAAGCCGGATGCCGCGAAGGTGCGGGCCGAAATCGAACGTATGGCGGAGCCGTTCGACGATTCCCAGGCCGTCGTCAACTGGTACTACTCTCAGAGCGACCGATTGCAGGAGATCGAATCCATGATGCTGGAGAACGAGGTGGTCGACTGGGCGCTGTCCCAGATGTCGGTCAGTGACGAACCGCAGACCTTCAGCCAGATGATGGGCAGGTCCTGAGGGCAACCAACCTAGCGACCGATCGGCGCGGCCTGGGACAATCAGGGTATCCGACCATTGATTCCGCGGACCCCCACTGGTCAACCTTTCCGTACCAACCGTTCACCATTCACTCCCCAAGGAACCCAATTCATGACGGAAACCATCAAAGCGGGCCTGTCCGCACCCATAGCCCAGGGACTGGTCCCCATGGTCGTGGAACAGACCTCCCGGGGGGAGCGTGCATATGACATCTACTCGCGCCTGCTCAAGGAACGGGTCCTATTCCTTGTCGGCCCGGTCGAAGATCACGTCGCGAATCTCGTGGTCGCTCAGCTGCTGTTCCTGGAATCGGAAAATCCCGACAAGGACATCCATTTCTACATCAATTCACCGGGGGGTTCAGTGAGCGCCGGCCTGGCGATCTACGACACCATGCAATTCATCAAACCGGATGTTTCGACGCTCTGCATCGGCCAGGCGGCGAGCATGGGCGCGG
>JAYZWP010000165.1:0-3103 GCA_036142245.1 Pseudomonadota bacterium
GTAGCCCTTTTCGTTGGCAGCCGAGCGGTCGGTGAGCGCTTTGGTGTTGCCCCTGTGGCACGAATCCTGGCGAGCGCGGTGGCAGGTGTCGAACCCAGGGTGATGGGTATCGGGCCGGTGAAGGCGATTCCAAAGGCCCTGGATCGGGCCGGTCTGACCCTGCAACAGATGGATGTCATCGAGATCACCGAAGCGTTCGCGACCCAGGTGCTGGGCTGCCTGAAGCTGTTGGAAATCGCGCAACAGGACGACCGCGTAAACCCCAACGGCGGAGCTATCGCGGTCGGCCACCCCCTGGGTGCCTCCGGGGCCCGTCTGGCACTGACCGCCGCCAGGCAATTACAGGCTGGCGGCGGGCGTTACGCCGTGGTGAGTCTCTGCATCGGCGTAGGGCAAGGCCTGGCGCTTATTCTCGAACGTCCCTGATGGGCTGTTGCCCGTGGTGGCTCCTTCGCGCAAGCGCACACCTTTCCAACCCGCCGTACCGCCACTCGAGTAGCAGCGATCAAAGACCCCGCGTGCTGCCGGATGGGATCGGCCCCGCCCCGCTCCTCGCACGGGAGCGGGGCGGGGAGCGGAACCGGTGGTAGCTCAGGGCCGCCAGGGTCAGGCGTCGTAGCTGCGGAGCATGGCGCCCGGAAGAACGCCCTGGTTGTAATTCCCGTTCTCGTAGAGCACCTCACCGGAGACTATCGTCGCCGCGACCCCGACCGACGGCGTCACGAAGCGTTTACCCCCGCCCGGCAGGTCGTTAGCCCACTCCTTGTCGCGGCAGGCAACGGTGTCCGGATCAAAAACCACCAGGTCCGCCGCTTTCCCAACCGCGATAACCCCACGGTTCGGCACGCCGAAGAAATTCGCGGGCTCTGAAGTGAGTCGCCGGACCCCCTCCTCCAGGGTCAAAGCCCCGGTCTCGCGCACCCAGCGTTGCAGCAGGTGGGTCGAGTAACCGGCATCGCAGAGCATGTCGACGTGGGCGCCGCCGTCTGACAGACCGATCAGCACACGGTCATCCTGCACGAGCGGGATGGTGTCCTTGGCGTCGTAGTTGAGCCCCACCAGATCGAAGGTCGGCCGCAGTTTGTCCTCCACCGCGATCTCGACGAAACAGTCCATCGGATCCTTGCCCTGTTCGTCGGCAACCTGCTGAATGGTTTTGCCGGTTCCGGCCAGCTCCTTGGCCAACCCGCTTTCACCGGACAGCACCGTAAAGCGGTCCCACACGTTGGAGCCGAACGCCTTGATGCGCTTCAGGTCGTCACGGAAAGCCTGCCGGAACTCCGGATCCGCGTACTTGGCGTATTTCTGCTCCTCGTTCATCCGCATCACCGGCTGCCAGGCGGGAAACACGCCGAGGATGTAGGGATTGGCGAGATTGAGCTGGAAGCGCAGCGGGCGGCAGGTTGTCTGGGGCACCGCCTTATCCCAGCCGGTGAGGTCCTTGACCGCATCCATCCGTTCGAGATACGAATCGGGCTGCTCCGCGGAGTTGATCACCGCCAGCCAAGTGACCGGACGGCCGCTTTCACGCACCAGCATTTCGAGAAATCCGTGTTCCTCTTCATTCAGCACACCGGCAAGCTTGAGCGTGAGTTCCACGTTGCCGACCTGCATCTCCTTGAGCACGTTGCACAGCGCGATGTGCTCGTCATAGTCGGCGTTACGACACGCCACCGGCAGCCCCTTGTAACCGACGTGGACCCCTTCCCGGGTGGTCGAGTAACCGAAAGCGCCCGCCTCCATCGCCTGACGGAAGGTGCGTACCATCGAATCACGCTCTTGTTTGTTGGCAGCGCGTTCGAGGGAAGCTTCGCCCATGGCGTAATGACGCAGCGGCGTCATGGCGACCAGCGAGACGACATTGATGCCGAGCCCCCGCTTGTCGATGGCATCCATGTACTCGCCGAAATTCTCCCACTGCCAGTCGATGCCCCGGTCCATGACGTCGTAGGGAATGCCCTCGACGTTCACCAGGTCACCCATCAGGAAATCGCGCATATCGGAGCGTACCGGTGCGGTACCGACGCCGCAGTTACCGATGACCGCCGTCGTCACGCCGTGCTCCGGCGAGCAGGTCAGCAATGGGTCCCAGGCCAGCTGGGCGTCGTAGTGGGTGTGCGGGTCCACAAAACCGGGGGACACGACCTTGCCGCCGGCGTCGATGGTGCGGGTCGCGTCGGTACCGTTCACGTCGCCTACCGCGACAATGGTGCCATCCTTCACGGCCACGGAGCCGCGAAATTCCGGCTTTCCGGTCCCGTCGACGATACGTGCGTTGGTTATGAGCAGGTCGTACATGATCGGTTTCTCCTCTGCCTTCCAGGGAAGGCGAAAATCTAGATGTGGTAGACGTCCATCACGGTGGGGATGAAATCGTTCATCACCGTGATCCGTTTGGCGGCAATCATCCAGCCGTCACCCTGTTCCACCAGTTTGTGTTGGTAATGCCCGAAGAACGACCCGATCTTTTTCTGGTGGAAATAATCGACGCGCCACGCGGAATGCACCTGCATCTGTCCGCCGCCGAACTCTTCAAGGATGAGGTTGCTCACGAAGTGGCAGGTTCTGGGCAGCGGAACGGACGCCGGCGAGGCGCCTGAAACCACCCGATCCACACGCTCCTGGAGGCGGTACCGGCTCGGCAGGTAGAGCAATGAAATCTCGGTCTGCGGGTCGGTAATCTGCTCGTGCTCCGCCACCCAGGACGGCGCCCAGTACTCGCAGTCTTCCGTGAACAGCGCCAGCCATTCAGCCCAGCGTTGCTGGTCGAGATACAGCCCCTCTCGGTAAAGAAGTTCCGATGCTTCGGCCAGGAAGGCCTGTTTGTCCGACATCCTCTCCCCCCGTGTTGATGAATCCGTTGGCGGGCGATGCTTCTGCGGCATCACCACGGCACCGGCTAGCCGACCGTCAGCTCTTCCTGTCCCTGTTCCATTCTTGCCAGCCATTCGCGATACGGTCCCAGGTAAGCCGCTTCGCCCTGAATCGCGATGGAACCGGAGATCGAGGTGGTGGGATTGAATCCCATCTCCTTCGCCGCCTCGTCCGGACCCTTGACCAGTTTGGCAAGTCCGCGGTGATACCCCTGGTTCCACTCCAGATA
>JAYZWP010000166.1:0-3140 GCA_036142245.1 Pseudomonadota bacterium
CAGATTTCCAGTTGCCGAGCCACCCATCTCGATGAAGGCCGATTCGTCGCCGTCTCGCACGATGCCCTTCTGGACGATTTCCACCGCTTCACCGTCCTCCATCGAGATGAAGCCGGCCGGTCCTACCAGGTTGATATTCCGCACCCGGTGCCGCCGCATCTCGTCGCTTTCTCCGACGTAGCCGAAGTAGGTCCACAGCAATTCGGTGCGATCGTGCGCTTTGGGCAGGATCTGGCGCGTCGCCAGCGTGTTCTGAATCTGCTGCAACACCACGTTCGGGAACAGCGACTGGATCACCAGGGCGATGCCATCGCCGACATCGTCGACAAATCCAAGCACCCGCGGGTCAGCCAGCGAGGTGCCCTCCTCCAGCGTACGGTTGGCGTTGGCGGTGTAGTCCCCCATGCCTTCGTCAACCTTGGGCGCCTTGATGCGGAACTGGTTGTGGATACCGCCCTCGTCCAGAATCACCGCCGCCTCCTGGGCAGGGCGATAGATGTTGAAAGTCGGATAGAACAGGTGCAGCAGAGCGCCGTGATAACTGTCGCGGGTATTCTCGGCATACAGCTTCCAGTTGCCGTTGAAATACTGCCGCGCGTACCCGATTACTTCAATCGGACGCGCGAAGATCCGGGCGATACCGGCACACATCTCGGGTCCGAGGTAATCCTCGAGCGGCGGGGCATCCGCCGCGAAAGTGGCGAACACCATGCCGTGATAACTCTCGACCCGCAGCCGCCGCAGACTATGGGCGGTCATGTCGAAGTCGGCCGGATACCCGCCCTTGCCCGCCAATCCTTTGCGGAACGGAACCCCGACCAGTTCGCCCACTGCATCATAAGCCCATTGATGGTACACACAGGTGAACGTGCCCGTTGCACCAACGCTGCCTCGGTTTTCCCGGCACACCAGCGCGCCACGGTGTGCGCAGCGGTTCACCCAGGCGTGCAGGCCGCCGTCGGCACTGCGTGTCAGCACCACGGGGGTATCCCCGACAAATGTGGCGTTGAAATCGCCCGGCTGAGGTACTTCTGCTTCCAGACCGATGTAGTTCCAGGTCGCGCCGCGGAAGATGCGTTCCTGTTCCAAGGCGTAGATTTCGGGATCGAGTTCGATACTGTACGGCGCGCGGGTTGCCCCCTCCGCCGGCCAGATCAGTTGGGTAGGCTGATTCGGTGCGTTCATCTCAGTGACCTTTTATCCAAATCCGGGCGTCTTATCCAAACCCGGGCGTCAGGCGGGCTGCCCTGCCGTGCCGCTGAAGCGGTTCTTCAAGCGGCGCCACGCTCCGCGCACCGCAAGAAAAGCACGCAGCCCCATGTAGTCGCTCGTTTTGAGCCCCATGCGCGGCAGGGTGCCGTAATTCATCCGCTTCAAGTAATCGAATGGGATATCCCCCGTGCCGTTCATCATTGGCCAGACCATCATCGCCAGCAGGGTGCTGACGCCGGAGTCGGTCAGCTTGCGCACGTCCATATCGATGATCGCCTGGCGTTCCCACGGTTCGAGATCGTAATCGGCCATGTAGGCTTCCGGATCGGCATTGAAACGGTCCATGCGGGACGGGTCATCCCCGAATTCCCAGAACAGGCGTTCGACGGCATTGGCACTCATGAATTTCAGGCTCCTGCAACGGTTGCGAACAAACCGGCACGCGCCGCGCCGGTCGTCCTCCTCTCGAATTCCCAATTGTCCTCGACATGAGCGCTCTTGTCGCGTTTACAGGGTAAAAGCGCTTCGTTAACATCCAGACGGTTATACGCACCGCTAACCTCAGAAACAACGATGGCGCCGTCGCACTGGCGCCCACTGCCGCCCGCCAGGAGGGGATATGGTTTCACGACGCGAATTTTTGCGTATCGGTTCGATGGCAGGTTTGGCCTCGACGCTCCCCGCGGGAAACCTGCTGGCGCGAACCGCGGACCACCCCCTGAAACTGACGGGCTACGTCGCCGTCTGCGACACGCGCTTCGGCGAGGCCGATCGATTTCTGCGCGGGATCGCCGCCGATGCATTTACCGTCACGGCGCCGGGCGCCGACGCGGGCAGCGTTGTCACCTCTCTGGCCGAGCCGCTGCGCGCCAGTCGCCCGCTGCTCGGGCTGACCACGGATGCCACCTTCATGGTGGCGCAGCAGATGGCCCGGGAAGCCGGTTACGAGGTGCGCTACAACGGGGTCCATCGGCATCGGGCGGAGCGGTTGCGCCACGAACTGGAAGGCGACGGCCGCTGGATCGCCAACCTTGCGAAACACCTCGCCGAATCGGAAGACTGGGCGACAGCCCTCGGTGAGTTGGGCGGGGCACTGTTCGATGACGGCACACGACGACGTCGTGCGGTAGCTGAAACACGGTCTACCCTTGCGGCCGGCAGCCCGGGGCACCTTGTCTCCTGGGCGATGACGCGCGCCGCCTAACCCGAAAGCTAGCGTTTGACACAACCAAAACGACTGGAGAGGTTCATCAATGGCAACCGTACTGCCTAACGGCGTCGATCCGCAGGATTTCAACACGGCGATCGATGCCATACGCGGCGTGGTGGGCAAGGAGTGGGTGTTCACCGATGCCACGGGAGCGAACCTGCGCAGCTACCGCGACGCCTTCTCGACCATTCCCGGCGACGCCAATATGCCGTCCGCGGCGGTAGCGCCAGACGGCGTGGAGCAGATTCAACAGATTCTGAAGATCGCCAATCAGTATCGGATCCCGCTCTGGCCGATCTCCACCGGGCGCAATTTCGCCTACGGTGGTCCGGCACCGGTCATGCCGGGGACGGTGGTACTGGACCTGAAGCGGATGAACCGGATCCTCGAGGTCAACGAGGAGTTCGCTTACGCCCTGGTGGAACCGGGTGTCACCTATTTTCAGCTGTACGAGTACATTCAGAAAAAAGGCTACCGGCTCTGGATCGACCCGGCCGCTCCCGGTTGGGGCGGCGTCGTCGGAAACACGCTGGAACACGGTGTCGGCTACACGCCCTACGGCGATCACTTCATGATGCACTGCGGCATGGAGATCGTGTTGCCTGATGGCACGCTGTTCCGTACCGGTCAGGGCTCGCTGCCGAAAAGCGAGTCCTGGCAAATTTTCCAATACGGGTTCGGTCCGATCCTGGATGGTGTCTTCACCCAGTCGAACTAC
>JAYZWP010000167.1:0-8267 GCA_036142245.1 Pseudomonadota bacterium
GGACCAGCCCAGGCGTACCAGATAATTCAGCAGCGCTTCCGGCAGGTACCCCTCCTGCCGATAGTGCAGCACACTCACCGCACCGTGCCGCTTCGACAGACGCTTGCCGTCCGCGCCCAGAATCATCGGTACGTGGGCATACGCCGGCAGTTGCCCGCCCAGTGCCGTGAGCAGGTTGATCTGCCGCGGCGTGTTGTTGAGGTGATCGTCCCCGCGGATCACGTGGCTGATCTGCATGTCCAGATCGTCCACCACCACCGTGAAGTTGTAGGTCGGCGTGCCGTCGCTGCGTGAGACTATGAGGTCATCAAGCTAGTCGTTACTGATGACCACCCGGCCGCGCACCAGATCGTCGATCACGACCGCCCCGTCGAGCGGATTCTTGAACCGCACCACCGGCTCCACCCCCGGACGCGGCTCGCGGCGGGCACGGCAGCGCCCGTCATAACGCGGCTTCTCCTTGCGGGCCATCGCCTGCTCCCGCATCGCATCCAGCTCCTCTCGCGTGCAGTAGCAGTGGTAGGCCTTGTCCTCATCCAGCAGCCGCTGGATCAATTCCGCGTAGCGGTCGAACCGCCTGGTCTGGAAATGCGGCCCCTCGTCATAATCCAGCCCGAGCCAGGTCATCCCTTCGAGAATGGCGTTGATCGACTCATCCGTGGAGCGCTCCCGGTCGGTGTCCTCGATGCGCAGCACGAAGCTGCCGCCGTGGCGGCGCGCGTAGAGATAGCTGAACAGCGCCGTGCGGGCGCCGCCGATGTGCAGGTAACCGGTGGGACTGGGGGCGAAACGGGTGCGGACGGTCATGGCGGCGTAGCAGGCTGGACAAAAGGGCCGCGTATTCTAGAGGCTTGCGGTCCGTGCCGGCCCCGGCGGCGTTGACCGGCCGCCGGGCAATGCCTACAATCGCCGCCCTTGTGGGCGATTAGCTCAGCGGGAGAGCACTACCTTCACACGGTAGGGGTCGCTGGTTCAATCCCAGCATCGCCCACCATTCAGATTCCCGCTGTGGCCGGATTCCGGCCCTTTCGGCGGACCGCCAGGCCGGTCCAGAACTCGCCCCTGTAACGGCGTCAGCCGCAGCGCTGTGCTCCGGATTGTTCGGCACCGAGCAGTTCGCGTATGCGCCACCAGAGTTGGCTGGCGGGATGCCGGGTATCACGTACCGCAGGTCAGCCGGCGACGTCTGTTTGCATTGGATCCCTACACGCTGAACCGGCTGACGCGCTCGCCGAGCTGGCCGATGCGCCCGCGCAGCACATCCGCGGTGCTGGCTAGCGCTTCGCTGCCCTGGCTGGTTTCCTCGGCCACGCTCTGGATCGCCGCCAGCCGTGCACTGACCTGCTCCGAGACAGCGGATTGGTCCTCGACGGCGATGATGATGGAGGAATTCACGTTGGTGATGTTCTCGACGGCGGCGACGATTTTCGCCAGGGCATCGAGTGTCGCCTCGGCCTGTCCCGCGCTGTGGCCGGCTTCGCTGACTCCGCGCAGCATGCTGTCGGCAGCGGTCTGACTTTTTTCCTGAAGGTCCCTGATGCGGGACTGGATTGCGTCGGTGGCGTCGCGGGTTTTGGCCGCCAGACCGCGAATTTCGTCAGAGACCACGGCGAATCCCTGACCGTGCTTCCCGGCACGGGCCGCTTCGATGGTGGCATTCAGCGCCAGCAGATTGGTCTGGTCCGCGATGGTGCGGATCAGATCGACAATCTCCCAGATCGACTGGCTCTGGTGCGAAAGGGAAGCGGCGATGTCGGAGGCATCGTCGAGTTCGCGCGACAGGCCACTGACCATGTTCACCAGGCGGTTGATCTGGGCCGTGCCCGAGACCACCTGCTCGCGCGCCTCCCGGGCGCTGTCCAGGCCTTTCAGCGCGCTGCACCGGGTGGTTTCGCTGCGGCTGAGCATATCGACCATGAGAGCGGTGATCTGGCGGGTGTCATCGCTCTGAATGGTTGCACCGCAGCGCGTCTGGTCAGCCAGGGCGGCGAGCGTCTCGGTCCGTTGCAGGACATCACCGGCGACGTCCGACATGGTGCGGATGCTCTCGGAAAAGCGGTCCAGCATCGCGTTGAAGGCCTTGGCGATTTCACCCGCCTCGGTGGCGTGCTCCACCGGCGCCCGCAGGCGCAGATCGCCGGTCTGCACGATCCGATGCATGGTGCGCATGGTGTCCAGCCAGACGGTGCTGGCGCCGTGCTCGGCTACGTTCAGGCCGAGTTCCTCGTCTTCCCGCGACACCCTCAGCTTGCCGGCTACGCGCAGGAGGGCGAATGCCAGCAACCCGCCGCCGAATGCCCAGAGAAACACCGCCACCACGCCGGTCAGTTGCACGTCGAACTGCGCCCAGCGGCTTCCCGCGACGAGTTGTTCCTCATTCGCGAACAGCGCCACGGCCAGCGTGCCCCATACGCCGGCGAATCCGTGCACCGAGATGGCCCCCACCGGATCGTCCAGCCTGGCAAGGTACAGCAGGGCATCCTCCGCCCAGTAGGCAACCATGCCGCCGCCCATGCCGATCAGCAGTGCCGCGCCGGGCTCGACGAACGCGCACCCGGCGGTAATGCCGACCAATCCGCCGAGGGTGCCGTTGAGGATCTTTTCCACCGGCACCCGGCCCCGGTTGCTGAGCACGGAATAGATGAGGGTCGCCATGCCGCCCGCGGCCGCCGCAAGCACTGTGTTGACGATGATCCTGGCCACCGCGCCGTTTGCCGCCAGGGTGCTGCCCCCGTTGAAGCCGAACCATCCGAACCAGAGGATGAACACGCCGAGCGTGGCGATCATCAGGTTGTGGCCGGGCATCGGCTGGGGGTTGCCCTGGTCGTCGAACCGTCCATGGCGGGCTCCAAGCACGATCACCCCCGCCAGCGCCACCCAGCCTCCCACCGAGTGGACAACGGTGGAGCCGGCGAAGTCCATGAAGCCGCGCGCCTCCAGCCAGCCTGCGGTCTCCCCCAGCAGCGCGCTGCCCCAGATCCAGTGACCCGAGACGGGATAGATCAACAGACTGATGACCGCCGAGACCAGCACGTAGGCGTGGAATCTCATCCGTTCGGCCACGGCGCCGGAAACGATGGTGGCTGCCGTGCCGACGAACGCCGCCTGGAACAGAAAGAAGGCGAAGTCGGCCGGCTGGGAGAACAGACCGCCGGCAAAGCCGCTGCGGCCGATCAGGCCCCCGCTGCTGACCCCGAACATCAGGCCGAAACCCACCAGCCAGAACAGGATCACGGCGACGATGAAATCGCTGATGTTCTTGATCGCCACGTTGTAGCTGTTCTTGGCGCGGATCATGCCCGTTTCAAGGGCGGTGAATCCGGTCTGCATGAAGAACACCAATGCTGCCGCGACGATCACCCAGATCAGATCCAGCGTCTGCTGTATGTCTTCATCGGCAGCCTGCGCAGTCCCGACATACAACAGCAGAGGCATCGCGGCAATGACGAACTGAACGACAAGACGTGGCATCGAAGGCTCCCTGCTACAGTTGTTGGCACAGCTAGCGGCGGAGCCAATAAAAAGTTTAAAAATTAATAACTTGGCACCATTTTGGGGAGCGAATCAGGCGCGTCGCACCAGACAGGGGCAGCGCCGCCGCCGTGAGGACCGCCCTGGTTCGGGTCTCATTCCGGCGCGCTGCCGCGGCGCACCGAGCGACGCACAGTTCCTGATGACCTGGAAAATCCGCACTCACTCCGACGCAGCGGGTAAGGCGCTTCCCCCCTCACACAAAGCAAGGCGGGCGGCGCTCTTCAAGCACCGCGGCGTCCTCGCCGCACGGCAGACCGCGCCGAATCTTCGGTCGACGCCGCAAGGCGGCGTCCTACCAAAAAGGCATACCCGGCTCAATCCGATGTTCGACTGCACCGGATCGGTCTACGCCACGTCGAATCCCACGTCCGGAAATGCGCCCCGGCCGCGGGAAAGCCTCGGGCACCACGCACTTGCAATCGCCGCGCGCGGCAACACAAACCTGCCACGCGCGGTTCAAACCCGAGCCAAAACAGCCCACGGCGCCGACCGTCACGGTCTCGGTCAAGCGAGCCAACCAGGGTGCAAACCGGTTGATAGTCCGGCCCGCGGCGAACCGGCGCCCGCGCCGGGAAAAACGTGGACCCCGGTTTGCGCCTCGGGTGCCGCGTCAGCCCGTGCCCTGCGCGGCGTGCCAGAAGGCATGCGTACCGCAGGAGATACGTTCCGGCAACGAGATCCGGGCCAAGGGTCCCGCGGTGGGCTGGGCCGCGTCCAGAATCAGACATTCGGAGCGGTCCGCGCCAACATCCATGGTGAAGGTCACCAGGTAGCCGTCGTCCTCCGCCCGCGAGCCGAGACGCGGCGCCATAACGGTTTCGCTCGCATAGACCCCTTCCGGCAGCTCGTACACGGCTTCGGTGCCACGTTCCACATCCTGCTTGATGATGCCCCGGAAACCGAACCAGCCCTCGCACGGCAGCGCGTTATAGCTGTAGCGGTACGGGCGGCCAACGTAGCGGCCGTTAATCATGCCGAACTCCTGGATGCGGTCCGACAGATGCTCCTCGCGGGTTTCGCCGGTCTTCAGGTTGAAGCGCCAGCGGTGCGCCTTGGCCTTCATGGAAAAGAGGTCCAGATACCGGAACAGGTTCTGCTCGAAGGTCCACCCCTTGACCCGCTCCGGCGACGGGCACTCCTCGAAGAAACCGTCGAGCACCACTTCATCGCCTTCCTCAAAGGCGTTGATCCAGTGCAGCACGAAGGTGGGCGCCGCCTCGAACCAGCGAATCTCGTCGCTGCCGCCGCGCCGCGGCACGATACCGAAGCGGGTCGGCTGGTCGGGGTAGTAACGGGTGACGTAGTGCCCCTGGCCGAGCAACTCCGGGTCCCAGTACATGGGACAGTCGTTGAAAATCGCGAACCTTTCGGTAAACGCCATGTCGTGGGGCAGCCGCGCACCCGGCAGCGGCACGTCGATGTAGTGCACCAGCTCCCCGGCGCTGTCCACGATACCGTAGTGCATGTAGGGCGCCTCGGTACCGTAGTTGAAAAACAGCATCTCTCCGGTGTGCTCGTCCACCTTCGGATGGGCACTCACTCCTTCTTTCGGAAAGGCGCCGCCGAAGGTCTCCTTGCCGAGCGGCTCCAGGGTGACCGGGTCGCTTGCGTAGAGATCCCCGCACAGGTAGAAACTGCTCAGCGCCCGCCCCCGGTGCACCACCACGTCGGTGCTGGAGGCATCCTTCATGCACGGCCGGGCGCCCCGACCATCCTGGCGGCGGGACAACTTCGGATTCTCCGCCGCGCCGCACCAGAGCGCTTCACCGGCTTCCCGCTCGGCCAGGAAGCCGTCGGTCGGAACAAACCGGTTGTGGTACACCGCTTCGCCGTCCGCGAACCGGATCGAGTGCAGCATCCCGTCGCCATCAAAAGGGTGGTAGCGCTCGATGGACGGCAGCAGCGGGTTTTCGGTGTTACGCAGGTAAACCCCCGCCAGATCGCGCGGAATCTCCCCGTCCACATCCAGCTCCCAGGCAGTGTACTCGGTGCTCTGCGGCCGCCAGGCGCCGGTGCGATAGGGGTGATCGTCGTCCGCCGGCAAGCGGGATTCGAAACGTTCCCTCACCTGTACCTTCATTGTCTGCCCTCCTGCGCTCGTCCGAGCCCGAGCCCGAGCCCGATCATCGGCATCAGATCCTCTCCACCACGAAGCTTACCGTGGTCGCGATACTGCCCCCCGATATTCAGCGTGGCGCCACGCCGCGCATCGTTCACCTGCATCGCGCCCGCCTCCCCCCTTGCCTGGGCGCGGACAGCGAGCAGCATCCGCACCCCGGTGGCACCTACCGGATGACCGCCCCCGATCAGACCCTCCCTCGGATTGACCGGCAGCCTGCCGTCAGGCGTGATGGCGCCTTGCCCGACCGCCTGCCGGTCTGCCCGGTCCGCGTGACCTCGACGTGATCTCAACGTGATCGCGAGCCGTGCATTGCCCGGATTCGGGGCGCCCATGGCTGGCAGGTCGGTTCGGGCAAGCCGCATGAAGGTCCAACGGCTCTAGCGCCGTCCGATGCCCGTGCTCAGGTGCGTCGGGGGCCAAAGGCGCCGGGAAACCCCGCGGCGCGGGGCTGTCGGCTAACGCGCGTGCGGGGCCGCAGCGCGCTGATTATCGCGCCGCCACCCTGACGAGTTTCATCCGCCCGGACGCACCGGCTTCGATGGTTACCGCGGCCTTCCGGCACTGGAATTTCTCCGCAACCAGAGCCACCAACTCCTTATTCGCCTTGCCGTCGACAGGCGGCGCCTTCAGTTTGGCGATCCACGTGCCGTCGGCGGCCTGGGAAAGCTCCGACACCTTGGCTCGGGGTTTTACCTTGACCTGAATTCTTACATCGCCCATCTGTTATCAACAGCGCCACGTTGTGCATGAGGGTCCCGGAAGAGGGAGATGATCAGAAAACCGAACCGGAACACGGGAAAAGCCAGGTTGCGATGACCGTAACCCACGACGATACCTGTTCGTGCAGTTGCGCACGGTGCCGACCAACGGGTTCCATCAACGCTCAAACCAACCAAGAGCGCGCTGACCCGTTTGTTCAGTCTGCATGCGGTTGCCGGACAACCTACCTGCACGCACCGCTTAACGCCAAGGTAAGCGGCGCTTAGAACGAAGTGCCGAGCGTCCGAGTGAGCCGCAGGCAAACGGATTGACCGCCTTGTCAGGCTCGCGACCATTTTGTACAACTTCCTGTACATATTAATTGGAGCAGCCGCCATGGACGCTATCACCTACACGAAAGCTCGGGCGAACTTGGCACAAACCATTGATTCTGTTTGTGAAAAATCACGAACCGGCGATCATCACCAAGAAAAATGACCGGTCTGTGGTGATGCTTTCGCTCGAGGATTACCTGGCGCTGGAGGAAACCTCCTACCTCCTGCGCAACCCGAAGAATGCCCGCCGACTTTGGGACTCGGTGAACGAACTTGATGCAGGCGGCGGCACCGAACGAGCATTGACCGAATGAAGCCGATGTTTTCAGCGAACGCATGCGACGATTACCGCTATTGGCAAAAGACCGACAAAAACGTGCTGAAGCGGATCAACCCGCTGATTTCTGACATCCAACGATCGCCATTTGAAGGCATCGGCAAACCCGAGCGACTGAAACACGCACTTTCGGGCTACTGGTCGCGCCGGATCGATAGCGGGCACCGAATCGTTTACCGAACCGATGATGACGCTCTGTCCATCGCTCAACTTCGGTATCACTACTGAGCGTTTCATGCGCCTGACGCCACAATGAGCCGCACTTGACGACGACGACCGGAGCGGCAACGAGGAGAGGAGCGGTCAGGGGCAGCCTAGATTGCGTTGTCAGATTGATGCTTGGGTCTCCAAATGTGTATAGTTTACGCATTACGTACACACAAGGCTGAACCATGCGAACAAATATTGTTATAGACGACAAGTTGATGGCCGACGCACTCAAGGCTACCGGAGCAAAAACCAAACGGGAAGCCGTCGAGATGGGCCTCAGGACACTCCTTGAGCTCAAGAAGCAGGAAAGGATACGAGGTTTGCGCGGGAAGCTCCGCTGGAATGGTAATTTGGATGAGATGAGAACCGATAAGTGATTCTCGTTGATTCCAGTGTTTGGATTGACTATTTCAACGGGGCCTCGACAGCCCAGGCAGACTTTCTGGACTCGCGGCTGGGTATTGAGCCCGTGGCGATCGGCGATTTAATGCTCACAGAGGTTCTGCAGGGTTTCCGAAAGGAAGCGGACTACCAATCAGCCAGAACTGCTCTTCTGGATTTTCCCGTACTGACCATCGGCGGCCAGGATATTGCCTTGGCCGCGGCCGACAACTACCGGGCGCTTCGATCCGCAGGCATAACAATCCGAAAGACGATAGACACTCTAATAGCAACCTTCTGCATCCAGCGGCGCCGTGAGCTTCTCTTCAGTGATCGGGATTTCGAACCGTTTGTCACCCACTTGGGATTAAGAGCAGCTCTATCAATCTAACGTCGCGAGAGCCTGCACTTGTGGAAATTACAAATTACGGTGACAGTTTACTGAATACATTTTTGAAATTACGGTGACAGTTTACTGAATACATTTATTGGCGATTGGCAAATCCGGCAATAGCCCTGTCCAGCCCCCTCTGTTAGGACCAGGCATAAGTAGAGAAATCGGCATAGCCGCGTTGGTTAAGAAATTCGATGGGTGAGTGGTCGGCGAGGGCTTCGTGGGGGCGGATCAGGTTGTAGTCTTTGAGCCACT
>JAYZWP010000168.1:0-4393 GCA_036142245.1 Pseudomonadota bacterium
CATGAACCCCATGTTATGCGCTGTTATTCGGATAGTATGTTCCCCTTCCGTGACGTAGGCTTTATTCGCCCGAACAGTCTTACCATCAATTCGGTCCAGAAAGACGTGCGCCTCACTCTTGGAAAAAAATCTAACGAGATTTGCATAATCTCCTTCGAGCGTTGAAGACCCATTCTGTGCACCTTGGGAGTAATAGCTGGATTTCGCCGTGCACCCCGTCACGGCAAGGACACAGAGAAATAAAAAAAACATCCTTAGAATAACCATCTTTCCCCTCTATTCTTGCTTCAGTTCTGACCTATTCAGACGCACGATAATTGTAGAAACCCAAAAGAACGGTTACAAACGTATCCTTCTAAGCCGCAGCGCATTACCAATCACTGACACCGAACTGAAGCTCATGGCGGCGGCGGCGATCATGGGACTCAGCAGCAGGCCGAACACCGGGTAGAGCGCCCCGGCGGCGATGGGCACGCCGGCGGCGTTGTAGCAGAAGGCCCAGAACAGGTTCTGGCGGATGTTGCGCATGGTGGCGCGAGACAGGCGCCGGGCGCGGACGATGCCGCGCAGATCCCCTTTCACCAGGGTGACGCCGGCGCTTTCCATGGCCACGTCGGTGCCGGTGCCCATGGCGATGCCGACCTGGGCCTGGGCGAGGGCCGGGGCGTCGTTGATGCCGTCCCCGGCCATGGCGACGATGCGCCCTTCCGCCTGCAGTGCTTCGACCTTGGCGGCTTTTTCGTCCGGTAAAACCCCGGCGATGACATCGTCGATGCCGAGCCGGCCCGCCACCGCGCGGGCGGTGGTTTCGTTGTCCCCGGTGAGCATGACGATGCGCAGCCCCTCTGCGTGCAGCGCCTCGATGGCGGCCGGAGTGGTTTGCTTGATGGGATCGGCGACGCCGATCAACCCGGCAGTTCGGCCGTCCACCGCCACGAACATCACGGTCTGCCCCTCCCCTCTCAGCCTGTCGGCGCGGCCGGATAGATCGTGACCGGCGGTGCCGAGTTCCTCCAGCAGCGCCGGGTTGCCGAAGGCGATCCCCCGCCCCGCCACGGTGCCGACCACGCCCTTGCCGGTGACGGAGCGGAAGTCGCTGGCGGACTCCAGCTTCAGGCCACGTTCTTCGGCACCGGCCACCACGGCGGCGGCGAGGGGGTGTTCGCTGCCCCGCTCCAGCGAGGCGGCCAGCCGCAGCAGTTCATCTTCCGTCAGGTCACCCTCGGGTTCGACGGTGACCAGTTTGGGGCGGCCCTCGGTAAGGGTGCCGGTCTTGTCCACCACCAGGGTGTCCACCTGGCGCATCACCTCGATCGCCTCGGCGTTGCGGAACAGCACCCCACCCCCGGCCCCCTTGCCCATGGCCACCATGATGGACATGGGAGTCGCGAGCCCCAGCGCGCAGGGGCAGGCGATGATGAGCACGGCCACGGCGTTGACCAGGGCGTAGGCCAGCGCCGGGGGTGGTCCCCAGAGTGCCCAGGCAACGAAGGCGACGACGGCGCAGAAGATGACCACCGGCACGAAGTAGCCCGCCACGCTGTCCGCCAGTTTCTGGATGGGTGCCCGGCTGCGCTGGGCCTGGGCCACCATCTGCACGATGCGGGCCAGCATGGTTTCCGAGCCGACGTGCCGCGCCTCGATGACCAGGGCGCCGGTGCCGTTGACGGTGGCGCCGACCACGCTGTCCCCCGCCGCCTTTGCCACCGGCAGCGGTTCGCCGGTGAGCATGGATTCGTCGACGCTGCTTTGCCCCTCCAGCACCCGGCCGTCGACCGGCACCTTCTCGCCTGGCCGCACCCGCAGCCGGTCCCCCACCTGCACCTGGTCCAGGGACACATCCGCCTCGCTGCCGTCCGGGGCGATGCGCCGGGCGGTCTTGGGGGCAAGGCCCAGCAGGCCGCGGATGGCGGCGCCGGTGCGGTCCCGGGCGCGCAGTTCCATTACCTGACCCAGCAGTACCAGGGTGATGATGACCGCCGCCGCCTCGAAATAGACCGCCACGCTGCCGCCGTGGCCGCGAAAGGCTTCCGGGAATAGGCCCGGTGCGACCGTCGCGATCAGGCTGTAGCCGTAGGCCACGCCGGTACCCAGGGCGATGAGGGTGAACATGTTGAGGTTGCGGCTGACCAGCGAATTCCAGCCGCGCAGGAAGAAAGGCAATCCGGCCCAGAGCACCACCGGCGTGGCGAGGAGCGCCTCCACCCAGTGCAGGGTTTGCGTCGAGGCCAGGCGGTTCAGCCCCAGCGCCGGCATCATGCCGCCCATGGCGATGAGAAACAGCGGGACCGTAAAGAACAGACTGCCCCGGAAGCGGCGGGTCATGTCCTTGAGTTCCGGGTTTTCCGGCGGCTCCAGGGTGACGGTGACCGGCTCCAGCGCCATGCCGCAGATGGGGCAGTCGCCGGGACCGGCCTGCTCCACCTCCGGGTGCATGGGACAGGTGTAGCGGGTGGCTGTGAGTGATAGTGGTGCTTCCGCCTCCAGCGCCATGCCGCAGTTGGGGCAGGCGGCCGGTTCATCCGACTCCACCCCTTCGCACATGGGACAGAAGTAGCGGGCACCGGGCAGCGGTTCCGGCGGCGGGGACTGCCTGCCGGCCAGGTAGTCGTCGGGTGCTGCGGCAAACTTGTTGGCGCAGCCCTGGCAGCAGAAGTGGTAGTCCGAGCCGTCGTGGCTCACGGTCGGCGCCGTGACCGGATCCTTCACCGTCATGCCGCAGACGGGGTCTTTCACTTCAGGCAAGGCGACCACCTCGCGGTAATGAGAAAAGCGCGCCGCTCGGTTCCGAGTGACGGGGGCAATTCGATTTGCCGAGCAACAAGAGATTACTTATCGTCATTGACCTTATCTGTCATTGCTATCCGGTATCCATTATGCGCACCATCATCGACCTGCCGGACGAACAGGCTGCCAGCCTGAAGCGCCTTTGCGAAACGCGACAGATATCCTTCATCGAGGCTGTCCGTGAGGCGGTCGCGCTCTATCTGGCGGACGCCGCAGACCCGCAGGGCGACGAGGCCTTCGGCATCTGGAAGGACCGGAACCTGGGCGGCTTGAGTTGTCAGCACGAACTTCGGGGCGAGCGGTTCTGAGCCGCCCCGTTGACGACAGAGCCCGTCTTGTCAAAACCACCAGCGTAACCCCGCCACCCAGGCCAGGTGGCTGCGCCGCTCGCCATCGGCGAGGGCGAAGTCCGCGGTGTCGCCGAAGCTGCGCCCCCAGCTCACGCCGACGTAAGGGCCCATGCCCGGCCTGAGTTCGTAGCGCAGCCGCAGGTCGAGTTCCACCTCCCGCAGTCCCTCGCCCGCGCCGAACTCCTCGTCTTGCCCGGTGGCGACGGACAGTCCCAGCCGCGGCTGAACCACCCAGCGCCGGGTCAGGTAGAGGTCACGCTCGACCTCCAGACCGAGGGCGAGATCCCCCTCCTCGCTCAGAAACAGCAGGGCTTCGGTCTCCAGCCGGTAAGGCGCCTCGCCGACGATGCCGGCAACGGCGTGGAAGCCATCGTCGTGCGGCCCGGGGCCGAAGCTGCGGTCGTAGCGCAGGCCCGCCTGCAGGTCCCAGAAGGGCGCGATCAGCCGGTTGTAGAGCAACTGGGTTTCCGTCTCGCCGCCGCTGCCGCCGAGCGCTTCCTCCCCCTCAAAGCGCCAGGCGAGTTTGTGCTCGTCGCTGCCCCACCAGCCTTCGCTGTCCCAGTGCAGTTCGTTCGGGCCATCGGCATCGCGCCATTCCAGCTTGTCGATCAGCGCCATGGCGTAGCGGTCCGGATGCTCCGCCTGCACCGGTGTAACCACCATTCCCGCCAGGAGCAGGGTCACCAGCCTGAGCCCGCGTGCACTATTCAGTGGTACAAGACGCATCACGCCACCTCCACGACCTGCATCATCCCCATCTTCATGTGATAGAGCAGAGGGCAGTGGAACGCCCAGCGGCCCGGCGCGTCGGCGTTGATCAGCACCGACAGCCGCTCCGCCGGTTTCACGCTGACGGTGTGCTGACGCGGGATGCGGTGGCCGTGGCCGTTCTCCAGCTCCATCCAGAGACCGTGGAGGTGGATCGGGTGCTCCATCATGGTGTCGTTCACCAGAATCAGCCGCAGCCGCTCGCCGAGCTGAAAGCGGATGGGCGCCGCCACGTGCTGATACTTCACGCCGTCAAAAGACCACATGTAGCGCTCCATGTTGCCGGTGAGATGCAGTTCCAGGTCCCGGTCCGGCGGTCGATGGTCGAAGTCGTGGGTGAAACGTTGCAGATCGGCGTAGGTCAGCACCCGGTGTCCGGCATCGGCCAGGCCGGTGCCCGGCTCCGACAGTCGGCGGGACTGCACTTGCGCCACACCGATATTGCCGGGACCGTGGGTGTCCGGGCCGTGGCGGGCGACTACTTCACC
>JAYZWP010000169.1:0-5306 GCA_036142245.1 Pseudomonadota bacterium
GGCTCGCACCACGCCCTCGAAGAGGCCGTTAACGTCATCCGTCTCGGCGGACGCATGGTCGTGATCGGCGCTGGCGATCCGCAGCCGGCGTCGGTCCCCGGCATGGCCTTCGTGATGAAGCAAATCAGCATCCACGGCATCCGCTCCGCCGGCATTCAGTACTACCGCGAGGCGCTGAATTTTCTCGCGGCGCAGAAAGACCGTTTCGATTTCGACAGGCTGTTCGGCGGCACCTACGGCCTGGCCGAAATTCCGAAGGCGATGGAACGCATGCACGCTCTGGAGGAGATCAAGCCGATTGTTGACCCCTTTCGTAGCGCCTGACGCGATTCATCGTCCAATAAAGCAGCATCCAAGAGAAACCTTAAGGAGGAACCCTCACCATGTCCGCAGTCATCAAGGAAGTCATCGACCGCAAGGTACCGGTCGATTTTCGCGAGCACCTGGACAATCTGCGCGCCGCGGGATTGTTGCAGGAGATCGACGCACCCATTCAGAAGGAGACCGAAGCCCATCCGCTGGTGCGGCTGCAGTTCCGCGGGCTGGAGGAAGACCAGCGCAAGGGATTTCTGTTCTCCAACGTGACCGACGCCTCCGGCAAGACCTACGACACCCGGCTTGCCATCGGATGCCTGGCCGCCTCACGCCGGGTGTTTGAAGTGGGTATTGGCGTGGAGGCCGGCATGGACCTGCTGGAACTGGTCTCCAACGCCATCGCCAATCCGCTGGACCCGGAAGTGGTCACCAATGCCCCCTGCCAGGAGGAGGTGCACATGGGTGACGACCTCACGCAGCACGGCGGCTTGGGCGAGTTCCCCATCCCGGTCTCGACGCCCGGCTTCGACAACGGTCCCTACACCACCTTTTCGCACTGGGTCACGAAAGACCCGGAAACCGGCGTGTACAACATCGGCAACTACCGTGGCCAGGTGAAAGCGCCGGACCGCATCGGCTGTTTCACCTATCCCCCGCAGCACCTGGGCATCCACTGGACCAAGGCGCACCGTATGGGGAAACCGCTGGAAGCGGCGCTGGTGATCGGCGTGCCGCCCTATGTCTCCTACGCCGCCAACACCAAGCTGCCTTACGAGGCGGACGAGCTGAAAGTCGCCGGCGCCCTGTCGGGCAAACCGCTGCCGGTGGTCAAGGCCAAGACGATCGACCTGCTGGTGCCGGCCTACGCCGAGATCGTCATCGAGGGGAAGATCCGCACCGACGTCCTGGAGCCGGAAGCGCCCTTCGGCGAAACGCACGGTTTCATGTCCCAGCCGGTGAACGCCTACTTCATGGAAGTGACCGCCATCACCCACCGCAAGAAGCCGATCTGGTGCTCCATCCTGTCGCAATTCCCGCCGTCGGAGAGCACCAAACTGCGCGGCATCTCCTTCGAGACCACCTTCTACAAGCACCTCAAATACGATTGCAATCTGTCCGGTGTACTGGACGTGCACTTCCCGGAGAGCACCTCCAGTTATTACACCTGCATCATCAAGATGAAATCGGTGACCAAGGCGGACCCCTGGTCGGCGCTGCACGCCGCCGCCGCGTACGACAGTTTCATCAAGACGTTCATTGTTACCGACGAGGATGTCGATATCCGCAACCCGGAGATGATCTACTGGGCCATCGCCACCCGCGCCATGCCGCACCGCGACATGCGCATCATCGACGGGCGCATGTCCGCCATGGATTTCTCCGCCATCCAGGCCGAGGAAGCGGAAGGCTTCAAGTACATGGAACCCAACGGCTCCAGCGCCATCCTGATCAACGCCTGCCGCCCGTGGGACTACCCCCCGACCGCACTGCCGAAAAAAGAGTTCATGGAAAACGCCATGCAGCGCTGGAGCGAACTGGGACTGCCGAAACTCAATATGCGTAATCCCTGGCACGGTTACGACATGGGTTTCTGGTCCGAGCAGTGCGAACAGGAGGCGCAACTCGCGGTTGAAGGGCGCCACTATGAGATCGGCGAGAAATCGGCCAAGAATCGGGTACCCGCCACCAAGGAGAACACCAACACGATCTGACGGCGCGCATTCGCCACGCCCCGGGTACGACCGGACCCCGTTCGCCGCTGACCGGCGGGCGGGGTCTGTCGCGCCGCCCGCCCTCGCCAGGGAGACCAAAGCATGGACAAACCGACCACTGCCATCTGTACCCACACCGAAGACGCCATCTACGTGCGCGACAAGAGCCTGGTCGACGACCTGATTGGCAGTCTTACCTTCACGCAAATGATCTTCTTCCAGATCATGGGAAAGATGCCCAACGAGACCGAAACCAAGGTGGTCGACGCGGTTCTGGTCACGCTGATGGAACACGGCATCACCCCCAGCGCCATCGCCACACGGATGGTGGCGATGAGTGCCCCGGAGGCGATGCAGGCGGCGGTGGCAGCGGGGCTGTTAGGCGTCGGCGGCCAGTTCGTCGGCACGATGGAGGGCGCCGCCAAATGCCTGCAGGAGATCGTCGCCTCGCCGGACGGCGTGGACAGCGCCGCGACCGCAATGGCCCGGCGGTTCAGAGAGAGCAAAGCGAAGCTACCGGGATTCGGACACAACCTGCACCGACCGGACGACCCGCGCACGCCGAAGCTGTTCCAGGTCGCTCTGGACGCCGGCGTTACCGGCACCTACATCGATGCACTCAAAACACTAGGCGACAAAGTGGACGAGGTCTACGGCCGCCACATCACCATCAACGCCACCGGCGCCATCGGTGCCATGCTGCTGGAGATCGATGTCCCCTGGCAGATCATGCGCGGCTTCGCCATCATTACCCGCGCGGCGGGCCTGGTCGGGCACATCAAGGAGGAGCAGGAGAATCCGGCGGCCCGGGACATCTGGATCAACGCGGAGCACTATGTCGAGTACACGGGTGAAGCGGGTCGCAAATAGGGTTGCCAGATGCGGCATCGGCGTCGCTGCCTTATTGGTAACGACGCTGCCGACGATCTCCGCAAGCGAAGCGAGTCCTTTCGAGGACGCGCTGGACGCCTATCACGCCGGAGAACACCGGCAAGCCATCGAACTGTGGAAACGCCTGCCGGACGACCCGCGCGCGCTGTTCAATCTGGGACAGATGTATCGGCGCGGCGAGGGTGTCGAGCCCAACCATGACGCCGCTATCGCCTACTACGAACGGGCCGCAGGCATGGGGCACCGCTCCGCGCAGGCGAACCTGGGCACCCTCTACTTTTTCGCCTCCCCGCCGCAACCGGACAAAGCGCTCCACTGGTGGCGCATGGCGGCGATCGCCGGTGAACCGCACGCCCAGCACATGATGGGGGTGATCTACGTCAACGGTGAACACGTCGAACGGGACCTGATCAAGGGCTACGCCTGGAATCACATCGCCGCGGCCCAGCAGTACGGCAAGGCACAAGAGGCGATCGCCACCCTGGATGAGTATCTAACCGCCGAGGAGATCGACGCGGCCAAAACGCTGGCCATCACCCTGCTCGAACAACCGGTCGCTCTGGCGCCGGCGACCCCGCCCGCGACCCCGCCCGAGGAACCACCCGAGCGGCAACCGTCCGCCGGTCAGCCGGCGCCCGTTGCGACGGGTTACTGGCTCCAGTTCGGGGCACTGTCGGATGCCGCCGCGGCGCGCCGCCTCTGGCAACAACTGACTGACGGCCACCCGGACCTGACCCGCGACATGGAATCGCGTATTTCGCCCCTCGCGATCAACGGCAAGACCCTGCACCGGCTTCAGGGAGGCACCTTCGTGGACCGCGACGCCGCCCGGCAGCGCTGTGCGCAGTTTGAGTCAGCCGGCGTCACCTGCCTGGTCAAGCGGCCGGGAAGCTGACCCCCCGGTACCGCCTTCGCCGGCCGCCCGGATCACCAGAACGGGCGCGTCGAAGCTGCGGCTGATCGCTTCGAGACGCTCCGGGCCCACTCCTACCTGATCGGCCGCCACCAGCACCAGGCGCACCGGAATCGCGCCCGAATACGGTTCCATCACCGCGGGATCGAAAGTGTCGCGCAGTTGCACCAGTACCCGAAGCGTCTCGTTGTCGTCCCCATCCCGAAAGATTCCGGACAGTGCGGCCGCTGCCGGCGCGTCCGGAGCGATCAGCAAAATCTCGCGGTGCTGGCGCCCGGCAATGCCGGCGGCCAGCCGCGCTGCCGCCACACCGTCGACACTGCCGCTGGCGATCACCACCAGCCGCTCCACCCGGCCGGGAACCTGCTGGCCGGCCGTCCGTCCCGCTGCCCGACGCCCGGTCAGAAGCGCCGCCGGTGATGAGCGGTGGTAAAACCCGACGGCCAGATAACCAGGCGCGGCGAATGCCTTGAACACCTCCTGAATCAACCGGCCGCGTGCGGTGCGAATGCGGCTCTGCACCTGCCAGCGAACACGACACTCCTCCAGCATCCGCTGGGCACGCCGGCTATACCCGGACAGCTCGTGACGCAGCCGATCACCAACGAAGGGCTCACGGAGCTCACCGCTCCAGCTGATCTCGCGGGTGCACGGTAACTCCGCCGCGCGCATCAGGTCCTCGTCCTCGATCAGCAACGCCTCGATCTGCGCGCCCAAAACGGCGGCCACCTCCGCCATGGCGTCCAGCGCGGCCAGGGACCCGCCTGCCGGGTCCAGCGGCACCAGGATGCGGCGTGTCCCCACAGGAAATTCGTCCACCCGATGTTCGGTCATGGGCCCTCTCCGCGCATTTCACCCAACCGGCGCCGCAGGTCAGCAAACTCTTTCAGACGCTGTGCGACGCGACCATTGACACTATCCTGCGGGTAATTGCCCGCGTCATCCGACTCGCCGGCGGGTTGTTGCATCAACAGTTCGATCCCCTGATCGATATCCGTCACCGCATAGATGTGGAACCTGCCGTCCTGCGCCGCCGCCACGACGTCACTGCGCAGCATCAGGTGCTGAACATTGGATTGCGGAATCAGCACCCCCTGATCGCCGGTCAGGCCGCGACTCGCGCAGAGGTCGAAAAAACCCTCGATCTTCTCGTTGACGCCGCCGATCGCCTGCACCTGACCGAACTGGTTCACCGAGCCGGTGACCGCGAAATGCTGCGCGATCGGCACCTGCGCCAACGCCGAGATCAGAGCATAGAGTTCCGCGCTGGAGGCGCTATCACCGTCGACACCGCCGTAGGATTGTTCAAACACGAGACTCGCCGCGAGCGCCAACGGCTGATTGGCGGCGTAGCGGGCCCCCAGAAAGCTCGACAGGATCAGCACCCCCTTGGAGTGCAGCGAACCACCCAATTCCACCTCCCGCTCGATATCGACCACCCAGCCGTTGCCGGGACGTACCCGGGCACTGATACG
>JAYZWP010000170.1:0-6302 GCA_036142245.1 Pseudomonadota bacterium
ACGGTATTCGGAATGTCGTGAAATTTCAGATCCAGAAACAGCTCGAAACCGGCGCGGTGCAACTTCTCGACCACGGACGGACCAACAGCGGTATACAGTTCCAGGCCGACCTTTAATCGGCACAGACCCGGGTCGAGCTGCGCAGCCAAGTCAAGCGCCGCGGCCTCGTCCCGTACGTCCAACGCAACCACCAGCGGAGAATGCATCAGGCGACAAGCTTCTCGTGTCGTGTCCCGGGCCCGTGCAGAGTTTCCCACCGGCCGCACTGAGGACACTGCCAGTGATATCGCCGCGCGATAAACCCGCAGGCCACGCACACAAACCTCGGCAATGCATCCCCGACTGTTCGCACGGCTCGCCGCAACGCCGGAATCCGGGATGCGTCGATTCCTTCCCCCCGCTTGGCAAGCATTTCCAGATACTCCTCCAGCGCCTCGAGCGACCCGCCCTTGGCGAGTTCCTGCTCGACCAGGGCCCTTGCCGCATCCCACTCGCCCGCTTCCGCGAGCTGCTTCACAACCTGAAGGACCACCGGATCATCAGGGTGCGCACGGGCCAGATCCGTCAAGTAGCGGATATAACCGTCACGATCCTCGAGGGCGGTAAAACAGGCCCGCAGATCGTCAGCGACCAATCCCAGACAGCCGCTGTCCAGTTCCAGCACGGTACGCAACTGCCGCATGGCGGTCCGATAATCGTTACGGCGCACGGCGAGTTCCGCCGCAAGCACCTTCGGCCGGACACGGTTAGGCGCATAATCTGCCGCCTTTGCGAGCTGACGTTGTGCCTGCCCAAGCTGACCGGCGGCGATGTTCTGCTCGGCAAGCTCACAGTAATAGTGGCTGATAGCAAGGTCGTGGTTCTCACCAGCGACCGCGGCGAGACGTTGACTGGTGTCGATCGCGGCTTGCCACTCCTTCTCCTGACGGTAAATGTCGAGCAGGTAGCCAAGCGCCGGCCGACGAGTTTCCCGCGCGTCGGCAAGTTGCCTGAAGATGGCCTCAGCGCGATCCAACACGCCCGCCTGAAAGAAATCCAGACCCAGGGCCATGACGGCCTCATTGCGATGGCGTCGCTCGAGGTTTGGCCGGGCAATCAGATTCTGGTGGACACGTATCGCGCGCTGAATCTCGCCTCGGCGACGAAACAGATTACCCAGCGCCAGATGCGTCTCCACGGTGTCGGCGTCAACCGGCAGGTTCTTGATGAAATCGTCAAGACCCCTATCGGGCTGCTCGTTCAGCACAAAATTGAGACTGCGCAGATAGGCTCGCGTCAGACCGCGTCGACCGTGAGCATCCGGTTCTGAACCGCCCCCCGGTGCCCGGGACCTCATCCACCATCCGGTGGCCGCCGCCACCGGCAGCAACAGCAGTGTCACCCAACACAGCTGAGTCACCATCAGCCTGGTTCGCGTACCGGTAACTTCCGCAGGTTAGTCACTTCTTTCTGCAGGGCCTGCCGTTCCCGTCGCGCTTTTCGCGCTTTGCGAAGCTGACCCCACGCCGTCGCCAACGATCCAACGTAACCCACCACCATGCCGCAGACAAAGGCGATCAGCAGGGCGGCAGCCAGACTCATCCGGGTCGAGGCAACGAACAGGTCCAAGTACACCGTCTCGGCGTTGAGACTGGCAAAACGGGCCCCAGCGATAAACACCATCAGCAGCAACAGACCGCCGACAATTCGGCTCAACCAGCGCACCACTGCCATGGTGGACCTGTCGTCGGAGGGCCAGGAACCCTCCGGTTACTCCGAATTGTCCGCCAACTGCTCCTTCAGCAGTTCGCCGAGGTTGGTGGTACCACTTGCCACGGTCGAAGCACGGTACTCGTCCATGGCTTCGGTCTCCTCGCGGGCCTCTTTCGCCCGCACCGACAGGACCAGCTCCCTGCGCCGGTCATCGATTCCGACCACCAGTGCTTCGACCTGGTCATCGACCTTTACGACGTGGTGCGCATCATCAACCCGCTCCTGCGCCAAGTCGTTCGCTTTGATGCTGCCCGTAACTCCTTCGGCCAACTCCACGGTCACGAAGCGCGCTTCGACCTCGATCACCTTGCCACTGACAATCGTGCCCTTCGGATGGCTCGCGAGATAAGAGGAGAACGGATCGGTACCGAGCTGTTTGATGCCGAGCGAAATCCTTTCACGATCGGGGTCCACCAGCAGGACAACAGTTTCGACGGTATCGCCCTTCTTGAAACGACGGATCGCGTCTTCGCCCTCCTCATCCCAGGAAATATCCGACAGATGTACCAGGCCGTCGATACCACCCTCCAACTCCACGAACAGACCGAAGTCCGTGATGGACTTGATCGCCCCGCTGATACGGTCCCCTTTGCGATGTAAGGCCGCGAACTCCTCCCACGGATTGACCTTGCATTGCTTCATACCCAGAGACACGCGACGCCGGTCCTCGTCGATTTCGAGAATCATGACTTCGACCTGATCACCGATCTGCACCAACTTCGCCGGCTGTACATTGCGGTTGGTCCAGTCCATTTCCGACATATGAACCAACCCTTCGACACCCTCCTCGATTTCAACGAAACAGCCGTAATCGGTGACGTTGGTGACCGCTCCGAACAGCTTGGTCGCCACCGGGTAACGACGGCTCAGGTCGTGCCAGGGATCATCTCCGAGTTGCTTCAGACCAAGAGAAACACGCACCCGCTCCTTGTCGAACTTCAGCACTTTGACGTCGATTTCGTCACCGACATTGACGACCTCGGACGGGTGGCGGACCCGTTTCCAGGCCATGTCGGTGATATGCAGCAGACCGTCCAATCCACCCAGGTCGACGAAGGCACCGTAATCGGTGAGGTTTTTGACCACCCCCTTGATCACCTGTCCCTCTTCGAGATTTTCCATCAGCGCCCGGCGCTCTTCGGAGTACTCCTGCTCCACAACAGCCCGTCGCGAAACCACGACGTTGTTGCGCTTGCGGTCGAGCTTGATGCACTTGAACTGCTGTTCCCGTCCCTCGAGGTGACTGGTATCCCGCACGGGTCGCACGTCCACCAGCGAGCCGGGCAGAAAAGCGCGAATATCACCGATCATTACAGTGAAGCCGCCTTTCACCTTCTCGGTGATCATGCCGCCGATGGGTTCACCCTTTTCAAAAGCGTTCTCGAGTCCCCCCCACTGCTGCGCGAGCTTGGCTTTTTCCCGCGACAGCAAAGTTTCACCGTAACCATCCTCGACTGCTTCGAGCGACACTTCGACTTCGTCACCGACCGCAACCTCGATCTGCCCGGAATCGTCGAGGAATTCCCGGCTCGGAATGACCCCTTCGGACTTCAAACCGGCATTGACGATGACGTAATCGGCCTCGACGCGGACTACCTTCGCCGGGACGATGGTTCCGGGACGCAGGTGTGCCTGCGCCAGACTCTCCTCAAGCAGTTCGGCGAAACTTTCGGACATAGGGATTCTCAAATGTAGGCAGGTGTTGTGGAGGCAAACCCCGGGACCAATCAGGCGACCCCGGGGCCAGTTGAAGAGGCCGGCAACCGTTGCCGCAGGATCTCCGTGACGCGTGCCAGTACCCCCTCTATGGGTACGCCCGTCGTGTCGACCACCACCGCATCACTAGCGGGTCTCAGCGGCGCCACCGCGCGTTCGCGATCGCGCCTGTCCCGCTCGATCAGCTCGGAAAAAAGGGCGCGTAGGCTACCATCGCCCCCTTTGGTAATCAACTGCTTATGGCGCCTTTCGGCGCGCTCCCAGGGACTGGCTGTCAGATAGATTTTTACCTCGGCGTCGGGGAATACCACCGTACCCATGTCCCGACCGTCGGCTACCAACCCTGGCGCCCGGCGGAAACCGCGCTGCACCGCCAATAGCGCGTCGCGCAACGCCGGCAGCGCTGCGATCTGTGAGGCCCTTCCGGCACAGGATTCATGCCGCAGCGCCTCGGCGACGAACTCTCCGTTGATCCGCGTACATGCAGGGCCGGAATCAGGCAAGAAAAAATCAACGTCCATGTCACGCGCAATGGTCACCAATTGCCCGACGTCATCCGCGGCAACCCCCTGGCGCAATGCCAACAAGGCGACGGCCCGATACAGCACACCGCTTTCCAGATAATGCCACCCCAGCGCTTTCGCCAACGCTGCCGCAATGGTCCCCTTGCCGGCTCCCGCCGGGCCGTCGAGGGTCACGACCGGCACATTCATCAGGTCTCCGAAATAACGGCTTCGTCGGCGCGGATCCGAAGCCCCAGCGCCTCGGCCTGGTTCACGAAATCGGGAAACGATGTTGCGACGTTGGCACAGTCACCGATCGTGACCGGCGCCTCGCACGCCAGGGCGGCGATCGCCGATGCCATCGCGATACGGTGGTCTCCCGCACTGTCGACCCGTCCGCCCCGCAATCCACCGCCCCGGATGATCATGCCGTCATCGAGCTCAATGACCTCGCCTCCCAGAGCCCGCAAGGCCGCCGCGGTCGTGGCGATCCGGTCGCTCTCCTTCACCCGTAACTCCTCGGCTCCGCAGATACGGGTCTCCCCGCTGGCGCAGGCAGCGGCCACGGCAAAGACGGGAAACACGTCGATGGCCAGCGACACCAGATTTTCCGGCACCTCGATGCCACGCAGAGACCCGGCGATGGCCCGGATATCCGCGACCGGTTCGGCGCCGCGGACACGCTCGTCCAGCAGCTTGATCTGCGCCCCCATCAACCGCAGGATGTCGATCACCCCGGTGCGGGTCGGGTTGACCCCGACGTTGCGCAGCGTGACGTCACCGCCCGGCGCGATGAGACTACCGACGAGGAAAAAAGCGGCCGAGGAGAGGTCTCCCGGCACCGCGACCGACCGGGGCGCCAGCGCCTGCGGGCCTTCCATCTGGCAGACCCCTTCACCGAATTCGATCCTGCAGCCGAAATCACGCAGCATGCGTTCGGTATGGTCACGGGTCAGCTTGGGCTCGATCACGCGAGTGGTGCCGGATGCCCCCAGAGCCGCCAGCAGCACCGCCGACTTGACCTGCGCACTGGCCACCGGCGAGCGGTATTCGATACCCTTCAGCGGGTCGCTGCCGCCCACGATCACCGGAGGAACTCCGCCCTCTGCCCGGACATTGGCCCCCATGCGGCGCAGTGGCTCGATGATTCGACCCATGGGCCGCCGCGACAACGAGGCATCTCCGACCAGGGTCGCCGGCACCCGCTGCCCGGCCAGCAGCCCGGCCAGTAACCGCATCGCGGTGCCGGAGTTACCCAAATCGAGCGGCGCGGCGGGTGGTGCCAGGGACTGCCCGCCGCGTCCCTCGATGGTCAGCTCCCCGCCGGAAGCGTCAATTCTTACGCCCATTGCCCGCATAGCGGCCACGGTCGCCCGCACATCGGCCGAGTCGAGATAGCCCGTGACGCGCGTCACACCGTCGGCGACACCGCCCAACATGACCGCGCGATGGGAGATCGACTTGTCCCCCGGAGCGCTCGCCGCGCCGCGCAGCACGCCGCCCGGACGCACGGTGAAGATCAGGCGGTCGGTCACGGCTGAGAGTCGAGCCATTCGTCGCGGGCTACCTTCGCCCGCTCCAGAACCGACCGCAGCCTGGCACGATCCCCGGCGTGCATCGCTGTCTGGAGTTCGTGCAGGCACCGCTGGTAGTCGCGCAATACCGTTTCGATCGCCTCCCGGTTGTCAAGGCAGATGTCCGCCCACATGTCGGGGTCGCTGGAAGCCACACGGGTGAAGTCCCGAAACCCACCCGCGGCGAACTCGAAAACCCGTTCCGCGTCGCTACGACCGGCCAGCATGGCGACCAGAGCGTAGGCCAGCAGATGCGGCAGATGGCTGGTCGCCGCGAGGGTGGTGTCGTGCTGCTCGACCGGCATGGTGACGACGCGCGCACCGACGGCTCGCCAAAATCCAGTCACCAACTCGACGGCCGCCGGGTCGGTATCCTGAGTCGGCGTAAGGATGACACGGTGATCCACGAACAGATCCGCCTCGGCAAACTCGTGGCCGGCCCGTTCCCGGCCGGCGATCGGGTGCCCCGGAACGAAACTGCGGTAGTGCGGACCAAGTTCCCGTCTGGCGGCACGAATCGTCGACATCTTGGTGCTGCCGACGTCCGTCACGACGCCGCTTCCATTCCAGCTCACAGCGAACTGTTCCAACAAAGGAGGAAAAGTCAGCACCGGCACCGCAAAAACCACCAGATCGCAGCCGGTGGCGACATCGGCGAGTCGGGTCGAACAGACATCCAGCATGCCGCGCTCCCGGGCATCGCGCAGCCGTTCCGGATGACGCCCGACACCGATCACCTCCCGCGCCAGATTGCGCT
>JAYZWP010000171.1:0-2529 GCA_036142245.1 Pseudomonadota bacterium
GAGTTGTTCAAGCCTTTCGTGTTCGGCAAGCTGGAACGGCTTGGTTTGGCGCCCACCATCAAGGCGGCCAAAAAACTGGTGGAGCGGGCCGGACCCGAGGTGTGGGACGTGCTCGAAGAGGTGATTCGCGAGCATCCGGTGATGCTCAACCGTGCGCCGACGCTGCATCGTCTCGGTATCCAGGCGTTTGAACCCTTGCTCATCGAAGGCAAAGCGATTCAGCTGCATCCTCTGGTCTGCACCGCCTTCAACGCTGACTTCGACGGCGACCAGATGGCGGTGCACGTGCCGCTCGCCCTGGAAGCGCAACTCGAAGCCCGCGCGCTGATGATGTCGACCAACAACATTCTCTCGCCGGCCAATGGCGAACCGATCATCGTTCCGACCCAGGATGTGGTGCTCGGTCTGTACTACATGTCGCGTGACCGGGTCGGCGCGACAGGCGAGGGTCGCGCGTTCGCCGATGTCGCTGAAGTGAGTCGCGCCTACAGCAGCGGTGCCGTTGATCTGCACGCCAAGGTCAAGGTGCGTATTCGCGAGGCGGTGTTGGAGGATGGCGAACTCGTCGAGCGCACCGCACTGCGGGACACTACCGTGGGTCGCGCGCTGCTGTCACAGATTCTGCCGGCGGGACTGGGTTTCGATCTGGTCGATCGGACGCTGAACAAGAAAGCGATCTCGCGCCTCATCAACGAGTGCTATCGCAAGGTCGGTCTGAAGGCGACGGTGATCTTTGCTGACCAGTTGATGTATACGGGGTTTCAGTTCGCTACTCGCTCCGGCACCTCCATCTGTGTCGATGACATGGAGTCGCCGGAAGAGAAAGAGGCGATCATCGCGGCGGCAGACGAAGAAGTTAAGGAAATCGGTGAGCAGTATGTCTCCGGCCTGGTAACCGACGGCGAACGCTATAACAAGGTGGTCGACATCTGGTCAAACGCCAACGAACGGGTGGCGCGGGCCATGATGGCCAAGCTCGGTTCGGAAACGGCAGTGGACAGCGCCGGCAATGAAGCGACTCAGCCTTCCTTCAACTCGATCTTCATGATGGCGGACTCCGGCGCACGCGGCAGCGCGGCGCAGATTCGTCAGCTAGCCGGAATGCGTGGTCTGATGGCCAAACCGGACGGGTCCATCATCGAAACGCCGATCACTGCGAATTTCCGCGAAGGGTTGAATGTACTGCAGTACTTCATCTCCACGCATGGTGCACGCAAGGGTCTCGCTGATACTGCCTTGAAAACCGCGAACTCCGGGTATCTCACGCGGCGCCTGGTGGACGTCGCCCAGGATCTGGTCATCACGGAGGATGATTGCGGTACCAGCGAGGGCTTGCAGATCTCCGCGGTCATCGCGGGGGGCGACGTGATCGAACCCATCGTGGACCGGATTCTTGGCCGGGTAACGGCGGAAGATGTGCTGATTCCGGCTTCGGACGAGGTGCTTGTGCCGGGCAACACGCTGCTTGATGAGGCGGCGGTGGCTCAGATCGACGCCCAGGGTATCGATCTGGTGAAGGTGCGCTCGGTCATCACCTGCCAGACCCGCTACGGCGTTTGCGGCCGCTGCTACGGCCGGGATCTGGCCCGAGGTCACGTGGTCAACGTCGGTGAGGCGGTGGGAGTGATCGCGGCGCAGTCGATCGGCGAGCCGGGTACTCAGCTCACCATGCGGACCTTCCATATCGGTGGCGCCGTATCCGGCTCGGCAGCCGTCAGCACTGTCGAGGTGAAGATCAATGGTGTGCTGAAGCTGCAAAACTTCAGTCTCATCGAAAAGGACGACGGTTCCACCGTGTCGGTCTCACGCTCCGGTGAGATGATCGTTCTGGACGATCTGGGACGTGAGCGGGAGCGCCACAAAGTGCCTTATGGCGCCGTGCTCACCAAAGCCGATGGCGACAACGTGACGGCCGGCGAGCTGATCGCGAGCTGGGATCCCCACACCCATCCGATCATCACCGAGGTGGCCGGCCGGATTGAATTCAACGATTTCGTCGAGGGTGTCACTACCGTCAGTGAGGTCGATGAATTCACCGGACTGTCCAGTATCGTGATCACCGATCCGAAACAGCGCGGTGCCGCGGGTAAGGATCTGCGTCCCATGGTGCGCCTGGTGGATGCCAGTGGCGAGGACTTGTGCTTTCCGGGTACCGAAGTGCCGGCGCGCTATTTCCTGCCGGCGGGTGCGGTGGTCACCGTGCAGAACGGCGCGCAGGTCAGGGTCGGCGAAACTCTGGCGCGAATCCCGCAGGAGTCCTCCAAGACCCGTGACATCACGGGAGGTCTGCCCCGGGTGGCGGATCTGTTCGAGGCACGTAAACCGAAGGAACCGGCTGTCATGGCCGAGGAGACCGGCATTGTCTCCTTTGGCAAGGAGACCCGTGGCAAGCAGCGTCTGATCATCACCGATGAATCCGGCGAGCAGCATGAGTATCTGGTACCGAAATACCACCACATCACGGTGTTCGAGGGCGAGCATGTGCAAAAAGGCGAGATCATCGCCAATGGTTCGCCGGTGCCTCACGAC
>JAYZWP010000172.1:0-2904 GCA_036142245.1 Pseudomonadota bacterium
CTGCGGAGAACACGGCTCCTTGCGGGATTTGCCGGTCGCGGCGTTACCCGCGGCGTTACCGTTTCCTCAAAATGACCGGGGGCGTGGCCGGGGGCGCGATCAGTTCGTCATGCCATTCGGCGCAATAGTCACTCGTCGCGCGGCGTGAAATGTCGCGTGGCATCGGTCCCGGTTTTCCGCTGGTCGCTGGCCCGGCGGCTCTGGACGACGGGCCCGGGAGTCGGTGCGCTACCATGGCGCTCGCAGCCCGCACCCGTCACCTTCGTCGATTGCCGTGTTTCCTATCCGCGACAACGTCCCCAGCCGCCACCCACCGGTGATGATGTGGTCTCTCATCGCCGTCAATGTCCTGGTATTTCTGCTCGAGACGGGGTTGACCCCGCCGCAACTCCAGGGGGTTTTCTATCTGTTCGGGTTGGTGCCGGCACGCTACAGCGCCCCTGAGTGGGCGGCCCAGGCCGGCTTCCCTGCGGCGGGTATCTGGCCCTGGCTGACCCACCTGTTTCTGCATGGCGGCTGGCTGCATCTGATCGGGAATCTCTGGATGCTCTGGATCTTCGCCGACAACGTCGAGGACCGTATGGGACCGATCCGCTTCCTGCTGTTCTTCCTTCTGTGCGGCCTGGTCGCGGCCGGCGCGCATTGGGCGAGTAACCCCCTCAGCACCCTGCCGACGGTGGGCGCCTCCGGCGCCATCGCCGGTGTTTTGGGGGCCTACCTGATGATGTACCCGCTGGCCCGGGTGATCGTCATGGTGCCGGTACTGATTTTCCCGTTCTTCTTCGAGCTTCCGGCGGCGCTGTTTCTGGTCGTCTGGTTCATCATCAACATCACTTCCGGGTTGTCGGCGCTGTCCGTGCCGGTGCCGACCGGTGGCGTCGCCTGGTGGGCTCACGCGGGCGGTTTCATCGCGGGGGTGCTGTTCTATCGTGTTTTTCTGCGCCGTGGCGGGCGGGTGGTGTATGACGACGAACTGGGCATCGACAGCGGCTGGCAGCGGTAGGGTGCGCCACACCTGGCGTTGTCCCGGGGCGGTCGGTTCAATTGCGGCGACGCTGCCGCGCGTTTCCGGGAGGTAGGGGTTGGATATCACGCAGCTTTTCTGGTTGTTGATTCTGGCATCGGCGCTGCAGCCGCTGCTGCGGCAGCGTTTCCTCGAGGCTTCGCGCAGCCGCCTGATCGCCAAGATCGAGAAGGCGCGCGGATCGCGCGTCATCCTGATGGTGCATCGCCAGGAGACCATGGCGCTGCTGGGTTTCCCGCTGATGCGCTATATCGACGTTCACGATTCCGAACAGATTCTGCGCGCCATCGAGATGACCGACGACAATGTCCCGATCGACCTGGTGATGCACACCCCGGGCGGCCTGGTGCTGGCGGCGGTTCAGATCGCCCGGGCACTCAAGGCGCACCCGGGCAAAGTGACCGTGTTTGTGCCGCACTACGCCATGTCCGGCGGCACTTTGATCGCGCTGGCGGCACAGGAGGTGGTGATGAGTCCGTTCGCCGTGCTCGGTCCGGTGGATCCCCAGCTCGGCCAGCTACCGGCCGCCTCGCTGTTACGGCTGGTGCGGGAGAAGTCGATCGACCAGATCGACGACGAGAGCCTGATTCTGGCCGATCAGGCGGAGAAAGCGGTCCGCCAGCTGACGGCGGTGGTGCGCGAGTTGCTGGGTGACCGCATGGCGCTGGACCAGGCGACGGAGTTGGCGGAGATCCTCTCCGAGGGCCGCTGGACGCACGACTATCCGATTACCGCCGAGCAGGCGCGGGCGTTTGGTTTGAACATCACCACCAAAATGCCTACCGACATCGTGCGAATGATGAATCTGTTTCCGCAACCGGTGCGCCGGCAGGGGGCGGTGGAGTATCTTCCCGGCCGACGCAGCCGCCCCCCCGGCAACGGGGAGAAGGGCGGGCGACACCGGTGAACCGGGCCTGAAACGTGAACCGACCGCATCGCGACGCCCGTCCCGCGGTGACGCCGCGCGCATCCGGCGAGCGGCCGCCCGCGGACCCCGGCCGGCCCGGTGGTTATCCGCCGCCGCAGGAAACCCACTGGCCCACCATCGTGGCGGTGCTGGTGGCCGGAGTGGCGGCTGCCTGCCAGGTCGGCAAGGTGGCGGCGGCGCTGCCGCAGCTGCGTGCCGAGTTGGGCCTGGACCTGGTCACCGCGGGCTGGCTGGTGTCGCTGCTCGGGGTGGTGGGCGCCAGCCTGGGGATGGTGATTGGCGGCGTGGCGGACCGCTTCGGCCCGCGCCGGGTGATGCTGACCGGACTGGGGTTACTCGCCCTGGGGAGTATCGGCGGCGCCTTCGCCGGTGGCCCGAACTCCCTGCTTGCCTGGCGTCTGGTGGAGGGTGTCGGGTTTATCGCCGTGGTGGTGGTCGCTCCGGTGATGATGTTCCGCGTCGCCGGCCCGCGGCACAACCGACTGATCTTCGGCGTCTGGGGAACCTACATGGCGATGGGTCTGGCACTGATCCTGTTCGGGGCGGTGCCGATACTGGCGGCTTGGGGCTGGCGCGGTCTGTGGCTCACCAACGGTGTGCTGGCCGCCGGGCTGGTGCCGCTGGTTGCGCTTGCCAGCCGGCCGCGTGCCGCGGCATTGCGTCCCGCCCCGGTTTCCGGGTCTCCGCTGGCCGGGTTCGGGGTTGTGCTGAGCCGGCCCGGTCCTGTGCTGCTGGCAGTCTGCTTCGCAAGCTACACCATCAACTTCTTTGCGCTGATGGGATTCTTGCCGACTTTCCTGGTCGACAGCCTCGGCTACGAACCTGCCCGGGCGCTACCCCTGGTGGCTCTCATCGCGCTGGGCAACGCGGCCGGGGCGCTGCTCACCAGCTGGCTGCTGCAGCGCGGCATCGCCGCCTGGGTGCTGATCGTCCTCGGCAGCGGCCTGATGGG
>JAYZWP010000173.1:0-5862 GCA_036142245.1 Pseudomonadota bacterium
CGCAGTGCAGGGCAACGCTCGCGGCGGAGCTTAACGATAACGCCGCGCCGCCGCCGCTAGCCGCTGCGCCACCGCTTCGCGCAGGGGCTGCGGTGCGACCACCTCCACATCGGGCCCGTATTTGAGAATGTCCATGAGCAGTTCGCGCTGGTCGCTGTAGGGCACCTGTAACTGGTAACCACCGTCGGGCAGGTAATGTCCCACCTGATCCGGATGCCACCGTTCAACGGCCACCCAGCGTGCCCGTTCGGCGGTGAAACGCAGCACCGCCAGGTGGTCTCCCGGCCCGGCGAATATGCCGTAGCTCCCGGCAAAATGGGCATCCAGTTCGGTTTCGGACAACTCCCGTGCCGGTTCGACCAGCCCTTCGGCACGGTCGATGGCATCCAGCGCAAAACTGCGCAGGCCATCGCGCCAGTGGCACCAGGCGTCCAGATACCAGTTATCGCGGTAGCGTACCAGCCGCTGCGGGCTGACATCCCGCTCGCTGACGCTGCCATCACCGCGGCTGCGATAACCGAGGCGCACCCGGCGCCGCTCGAACAGCGCGCTGGCGAGCAGCTGGAACCGCTGCGGGTCAACCGGCCGGGCGGCGACCGGCAGAACACGAACCCGGTGGGCGGCGGCGGGTTCCACCCCCCCCTGGCGCAGGAGTGCTGCGACACGCGCGCGCAGGGGCGCGATGCGTTCGGCGAGCAACCCGGGCTCGAGATGGCGCAGCAACTCCTGCATCACCAACAGAGTCTCCAGTTCGGCAGCCGTGAACCACAGACCGGGCAGTTCGAAGCGGATGCCGCTTGCGGTTGCCGCGTAGTGAAATCCGCCTGCGGCGCGGTCATAAACGACCGGAGCATTGAGCTGGGTACGCAGCGCCTCGATACATCGCATCACCGTGGCGCGGGAACAGTCAAGCCGTTCCATCAACACCCGGGTCGGTACGGGGTATCGATGGGCTGCGAATATCTTGTGGAGTTCGAATACTCGATCGAAACGGTCCATTCGCCCTGCCGCGCTGCCGATTTCGGAGGATAACGCTAATGTTGCACGAGGCTGACCCGTACCTGCACACGATCCCAGGGATCGTCCGACCGTTGCAGGCGGCTGATTTCGGCGTGCAGGGTACGCCCCCGGTCGAGCATCTGGGCAACGGCGCGGTTCCGCGCCCGCGGCAGGTAGCCCAGCTTCTCGTTGCGAAAGTAGACCGCCACCGCATGGGTGTCAAAAAAATTGAACGGCTCGCGAACCAGTCGCAGCGCCTCGCCCTCGCGCAGAAAGCTCCACACCGCGCGGCCGCGATAGTACTGGAAACCCGCCAGCGGGGAGTCCTGCAACGGACGCCGCTGAACCGTTGGCGCAAACGGTGGTGGCATGAAAAGGCGGCAAATCGGCTGAACCAGGGATTCGATAATCATCGGCATGCCCTCCTTGTCCGAGGTGGGTTAGTCTGAGCGACCGGGTCAGTGTGCACCTGCGGCGTCTCATAATCGGAGACGCAGCGGTGCCGCGATGGGAGGCAGAAATGAAGATCTACGAAGACCGCCTGGCGCCCAATCCGCGCCGGGTAAGAATTTTCCTGGCGGAAAAGGGAATCGACGCCGAGTACGTGCAGATCGATATCGCCAAGGGCGAACACCGGACTGCGGAGTTTCTCGAGAAAAGCCCCCTGGCGCTGCTGCCGGTGCTGGAACTTCCCGATGGCGGCCATCTGTCCGAGACCATGGCGATCTGCCGCTATATCGAGGAATGCCATCCCGAACCCAACCTGTTCGGCGCGACGACACTGGAGCGGGCCCGGATCGAGATGTGGAACCGGCGCATGGAGTTCGAGATTTTCTGGCCCATCGCCTTCGTATTCCGCCACACCCACGAATACTTCCGCGGGGTGCATCCGCAGGTACCCGAATTCGGCGAAGTATCACGCGAACATGCCCTGTCCCGTATGGCGTGGCTCAACGGTGTGCTGCAAGACCGGGAGTTCATTGCCGGCGACCGCTACTCCGTCGCGGATATCACGGCGCTGTGCGCGCTTGACTTCGGTCGCATAACAGGTACAACGATTCGGGAACACCACCCGGAACTGAAACGCTGGCGCGATGCTGTCGCGGCTCGCCCTAGCGCCAAGGCGTAACCATAAACAAACACTGCGACGAGGAAGCACTGGGAGGCAAAGATGATGAGCACGGTTTTTAATGGCAAGGTGGCGCTGGTGACAGGAGGAGGTTCCGGCATCGGCAGGGCGACCGCCCAGAAATTCGCCGCGCTCGGGGCGTCTGTCATGGTCGCCGACATCGATGAGGCAAGTGCCATCGAGTGCGCCCGGCAGATCAGCGACGGTGGCGGCGAGGCATCCGCCTGCCGAGCGGACGTGAGTCAGGGCGACGCCGTGCGTGCCATGGTCGAGTCCGCCGTCGCCCGTTACGGGAAACTGGACTACGCCTTCAACAATGCTGGTATTGAAGGAGTGGGCGGTTCAGTGGTGGATTGCACCGAGGAGAACTGGGCCCGCACGATCGCTATCGATCTGACCGGCGTGTTTCTCTGCATGAAATACGAGATCCCCCACATGGTCGAAGCGGGTGGTGCCATAGTGAATACGGCATCCGTGGCCGGATTGGCCGGAACGCCCGGACTGCCGGCCTACGGCGCAGCCAAACATGGCGTCGTCGGCCTCACCAAAGGAGCAGCGAAAGAGTTCGCGAGCCGCGGCGTACGGATCAACGCCGTTTGTCCCGGCGTCATCGAGACACCGATGGTGGATCGCCTGGTCCAGGACATGGCTCAGCGCAAGACGGCGTTTGACTCCCTGCACCCCATTGGCCGACTCGGGCGGCCCGAGGAGATCGCAGAAGCCGTAGTTTGGCTCTGCTCTGACGCAGCCAGCCTGGTGACGGGTCACGCCATGACGCTGGATGGAGGCCTGCTTTCCTCATGGATCTGATGCGCCGCGGGCGTTGACGATCGATCTGCTATGTTGCACCGTTGCACATAATTGCGACGCGCTGGCGCCTAATTGGCGGACGCCTTGCTGCACCGCGCAACACTTGACCCGGACCAATGGTTACCAGATACTCATCGCCGCTTCGCCGCCCCATGCCGTCACGGGAATGGAACCCGTTGGTGACGGAGCGCCAACCACAAAACGCAGCATAGGAGGGAACCGATGCGCGCATCGCGTCACGCGGCCATTCCGGCCATATTGGCTCTAACCCTGGCCGGTACCGTTCATGCCAAAGTCTCCCCGGAAGAGGCGGCGCAATTGGGCATGCCGGGCCAAGACACACCGTTGACCCCCGTTGGGGCTATTCGCGCCGGCAATGCCGAGGGGACCATTCCCGCCTGGACCGGTGGCATCACACAACCCCCGGCTGGATACGTTCCGGGAGGCTGGTATGTCGACCCCTACGCCGATGATGAAATTCTGTTCACCATCACCGCCCAGAACTACCAGCAGTACGCCGACAAACTCACCGTCGGCACCAAAGCACTGTTCGAGCGCTACCCCGACACCTTCAAGATGCACGTCTACCCTACCCGGCGTAGCGCCTCCTTTGAGGACTGGTATTACGAGGGTTCCATCAAGAACGCCACCAGCGTGGAATGGTGCCCGAGCGAAGACCCCACCCTGAAAGAGCGCTGCGTCGTCAAGGAAACCTATAGCCCGGGTGTCTGGTTTCCGATCCCCAAGACCGGCGGCGAAGCGATCTGGAACCACACCTATTTCAACTGGAGCAAGAACTGGGTAGCCCACGGCTACGGTATCAACGCCTATGCCGACGGCGGCTATGCCGACCACCTGAAAATAGACCGGTGGATCAAGGTCTACCTGATGCAGCCGGACGAGGTCAATCCGGATCCCTATTTCCAGCGGTTCGGCGGTGCTCTGTTCTGCGGTTCCCAGGAGGACATCTATCCGCCACGGACCGCCGGTCAGATGTTCGGGGGTTGCAACGGCTTCACCAATACCGATGTCGACGCCTACCTGTACATCCCGGGTCAACGCCGGGTGCGCAAGGCGCCGGAGATCGGCTTCTATGACAGCCCCGGCACCGGCTCGGATGGTCTGCGCACCGCCGACCAACGGTTCCTGTTCGCCATTACCGGCCAGGAGGAGTGGTACGAGTACCAGACCCCGGAACGTAAGGAGCTCTACCTGCCGAACAACGCCTACAAACTAGCCCAACCCGGCCTGACCTTCGACGACATCGCCCTGCCTGGACACGTCAATCCAGACATTATTCGTTATGAGCTACACCGGCATTGGGTCGTGGATGCCCAACTACGTCCGCAATTCCGTCACCTCGGGCCGCATCGGGTCGTCTATCTGGACGAGGACAACTGGATGGCCACCGCGCATGACATGTATGACGCCCAAGGACAGTTATGGCGGGTATCCGAGTCCTACAACATCAACTTCTACGACAAGAAGATTTCCTACTTCTGGGGTGATGCCCACATGGACCTGTTGTCCGGCCGGTACGCGCTGGTCAACGCCTGGCACAACATCGGCGCACAAGATGGCAACGGCCCACCTCGCCTGGATGGCGAAATCCCCTGGGACCACATGAAACCTGCCGGACTGCGCAGGTTCGGAGTGCGTTAATCACCCTGTACAACAAAATGACTCTGCCGGGGGAGAACATCGAATCACCCGTCCGGAGAAGAATCAAACCTATCGAATCCCCGGCTTCGCCGGGGATTTATTTTTTTGGGGGAAATTTGTTGTAGGATTCAACGGTTTCGGTGGCTCGAGCCCCTGTTGGATCGGCCGCTGAAGCTGCCTTGGCAGGCCACAAATCAAATTTACCGCCGTTTCGTCTCATGCGCGGTACAAAAGGATTCACACCACGGAAGGTGTTGCTCCACACAAACCGGCAAACGGTCCAGGGATAACGGGCCGGTCCCGGCGGACATGAGGAGAGCATTCGTAATGCGTCATTTATCAGTGGTTTTGGCTGTCTCGGCCGTCATCACAGTTTCTCCACTCGACACCGCGGTAGCCAAAGTCTCCCCGGACGAGGCGGCGCAGCTGGGCATGCCGGGACAGGACACACCGTTGACCCCGGTTGGGGCTATTCGTGCGGGCAATGCGGAGGGGACCATTCCCGCCTGGACCGGTGGCATCACGCAACCCCCGGCCGGGTATGTCCCGGGGGGCTGGTATGTAGACCCGTACGCGGATGACGAAATCCTTTTCACCATTACCGCCCAGAACTACCAGCAGTACGCCGACAAACTCACCGTCGGCACCAAGGCGCTGTTCGAGCGCTATCCCGACACCTTCAAAATGCATGTCTACCCGACCCGGCGTAGCGCCTCTTTCGAGGATTGGTATTACGAGGGTTCCATCAAGAACGCCACCAGCGTGGAGTGGTGCCCGAACGAAGACCCCACCCTGAAAGAGCGCTGCATCGTCAAGGAAACCTATAGCCCGGGGGTCTGGTTTCCGATCCCCAAGACCGGCGGTGAAGCGATCTGGAACCATACCTACTTCAACTGGGGCAAGATCTGGAACGCTCATGGCTACGGTATGAACGCCTATGCCGACGGCGGCTATGCCGACCACCTGAAAATAGACCGGTGGATAAGCGCTCATCTGATGCAGCCGGAAGAACGCAGTACCGATCCCTATTTCGATCGGTTTGGCGGAGCGATGATGTGCGGTTCCCAGGAGGACATCTATCCGCCACGGACCGCCGGTCAGATGTTCGGTGGCTGCAACGGCTATGAAAACAACGACTTCGACGCCTACCTGTACATCCCGGGTCAACGCCGGGTGCGCAAGGCGCCGGAGATCGGCTTCTATGACAGCCCCGGCACCGGCTCGGATGGTCTGCGCACCGCCGACCAACGTTGGCTGTTCGC
>JAYZWP010000174.1:0-4549 GCA_036142245.1 Pseudomonadota bacterium
CAGGACGGCCAGCACCACCAAGCCAGCCGAATGGCTGACCAGGCCCATATGCTCCAGGCGACGCGCAACCGTCGCGAAGCCTTCGCCGGCCGCCACCTGGAATACCATGGGAGCCTTCGTCCGGGCGGGGGTGATGGAGAAGATATACAGTCCGGCGGCGGCGATGGCGAAAAATGCGATCAGCAGGACCAGAACGCCACCGGCGACGGTTCGCCACCGCAACGGGCCTCGAGATGATCCGGCGGTTACCGCCACGACACCGGGGAAGCGGTCTCAGGCGTAGCGGCGAAAGACCAGGGAGCCGTTGGTGCCACCAAAACCGAACGAATTGCTCAGGGCGACATCAAAGCTCGCCTGCCTGGCGGTGTGCCGTACATAGTCCAGATCGCATTCGTCACCCGGCTCATCGAGATTGATGGTGGGCGGGTGCACCTGTTCGACCAGCGACAGGATGGTAAACACCGCCTCGATACCGCCGGCGGCACCAAGCAGGTGACCGGTCATCGATTTGGTGGAACTGACCGCCAGACGCCCCGCATGATCACCGAACGCGGCCTTGATGGCCCGGGTTTCGGCGACATCGCCCGCCGGGGTCGACGTACCGTGGGCGTTGATGTACCCCACGTCCCCCGGCACCAGAGAGGCATTGCGCAGCGCCATCTCCATGCAACGGCGGGCACCGCTGCCGCTCTCGTCCGGTTGGGTCATGTGATGGGCATCACCGCTCATCCCATACCCGGCCAGATCTGCATAGATGCGCGCGCCACGCTGCCGGGCGTGCTGCTCCTCCTCGAGTACCAGCACACCGGCGCCATCCGCCAGGACGAAGCCGTCGCGATCCCGGTCCCAGGGCCGGCTGGCTTTTTCGGGTGCGTCGTTTCGGGTGGACAGGGCTCGGGCGGCCGCGAAACCGCCCAGCCCCATGGGCGAAATCGCCATCTCCGCACCCCCGGCGATCATCACGTCGGCATCACCATATTCGATGATCCGCCCGGCATCGCCGATGCTGTGGGTCGCCGACGCACAGGCGGTCACCATGGCGAGATTCGGTCCCTGGAAACCGTGCCGGATGGAAACATTGCCGGAAATCATGTTGATGATGTTGCCTGGCACGAAAAACGGCGAGATTTTCCGTGGCCCGCCGTTGAGATAGGCGTTGTGACCGATCTCGATTCCAGGCAGCCCACCGATACCGGACCCGATGCAGACCCCGACCCGAGAGGGATCGATACCACTGTCGGCAAGACCAGCATCTGAGATCGCCTCCTCCGCGGCCGCGATACCGTAATGGATGAACGGATCCATTTTCCGGGCTTCCTTGGCCGACAGATAACGGCCCACGTCGAAGCCCTTCACCGCGCCGGCGATCCGCACGCTGAACCCTGCGGTGTCGAACGTGGTGATGGCGGAAATGCCACTGCGGCCATTGACGATGCTGTCCCAGGATGATGCAACGTCGTTGCCGACCGGACAGACCACACCCAACCCGGTTACTACGACACGGCGCTTCACCATGCGGCGATCCGGGCGGGCGGGAAGGCCCCCGGTTGCGCGATCACCGTCACTCTTTGAGCGCGCCCTCGATGTAGTCGATCGCTTGCTGAACGGTGGTGATCTTCTCCGCGGCCTCATCGGCGATTTCGCACTCGAACTCCTCTTCGAGAGCCATCACCAGTTCCACGGTATCCAGGGAATCGGCGCCGAGATCATCAACGAAGGAAGATTCGTTCTTGACCTCTTCCTCCTTGACTCCGAGTTGTTCGACGACAATTTTATGAACACGCTCTTCGATACTACTCATCGCAGTTACATCCTCCCAGAAAGGAAATTAAAGAAACTCAAAGAGAAATCGTGACCCTGATTGGTCAGGCCATGAACATGCCGCCGTTGACCCGCAGCGTCTGGCCGGTTATGTACCGGCCCGCCGCGGAAGCAAGAAAGGTCACGGCCCAGGCGATATCGTCCGCCTCGCCGAAGCGGCCGGCCGGAATCTGCGCCTTCAGGGCGTCGGCTTGTGCGTCGGTCAGTTCCCGGGTCATGTCTGTTTCGATAAACCCCGGCGCCACTGTATTGACGGTGATGCCGCGAGCGGCTACCTCCCGCGCCAGGGCGCGTGTCATCCCTTCCAGTCCCGCCTTTGCAGCCGCATAGTTTGCCTGACCAGCGTTACCCGTGCTGGCAACCACCGACCCGATGTTGATGATGCGACCCTTGCGCAACCGCATCATGTCGCGCAGGCAACCGCGAGCCAGCCGGAACGGTGCACTCAGGTCAGTATCAACGACGCTATCCCAGTTCTCGTCGTTCAACCGCAGTGCCAGCCCGTCGCGGGTGATCCCGGCGTTATTGACCAATATGGAAACGGCTCCGAAGCGCTCTTTTATCGCGGTCAGGAGCGGCTCGAGCGACCCGCGCTCGGTGACGTCCAGACGCATGCCGCACCCTGCACCGCCACGATCGACCAGATAAGCCGTGATGGCCTCGGCGCCCGGTTGACTGGTCGCGGTACCCACGACCATCGCACCGGCATCGGCCAGCAACCGTGCCACGGCCTGCCCTATGCCGCGACTGGCTCCGGTCACCAGCGCCACCTCACCGGATAAATCGAATGTGGGCCTCATTCGGGCGCTCCCGGCGCGGTGAGAGTTTCCACTGTACCGAGCAAGCTATCCACGTCGTGGATCGAGTGGTGGCTCTGCTCGGGACATATCCGCTTACCCAGACCGGTGAGGATCTTGCCCGGGCCGGACTCGACAAAGACAGTGACACCCTGTTCGGCCATCAACCGGATGGATTCGACCCACCGAACCGGACTCGCGATCTGGCGGAACAAGGCGGCACGGACATCATCGGCTCGCGTACTGATGGACAGATCGACATTGTGAACCACTGGCAGGCGCGGCGCCTGGATTGGCGCATCATCCAGCAAAGGGCGCAGCGCGTCCGCCGCCGGTTGCATCAACGCACAATGAAAGGGCGCGCTGACCGGCAGAAGAGTCACCCGCTTGGCGCCTGCCGCCCGAGCCAACTCGACGGCCTGGTCCACGGCCGCCGTGGCGCCGGAGATTACCGTCTGCTGCGGCGAGTTGTAATTGGCTACGGATACCTCACCTTCGACGCCGGCACACAACTCTGCGATCCGTGCGGCATCCAGGCCGATGATCGCCGCCATGGCGCCCTCACCTACCGGTACCGCTTCTTGCATGAAAGTACCCCGGCTGTGGACCAGGCGTGTGGCGGTTGCCAGGTCCAGCGCCTGCGCGGCGACCAGGGCAGCGTACTCGCCAAGGCTATGCCCGGCAAGAAATGCCGGCGACGGCGGCGAGGACTCGCACCAGGCACGCCAGGTCGCGACGCCGGCGCACAACATGATCGGCTGGGTAATCGCCGTCATGGCCAATTGCTCTTCCGGACCTGTTGTGGCCAGGCGCCACAAATCGAGCCCGATGGCATCCGAACCCTCGACGAAGGTTTGCTGGATACAGGCGTACCGCTGCGCGAGATCGTCCAGCATCCCGACCGACTGCGACCCCTGCCCCGGGAATACCATGGCGAATGCCACCTTGAACCTGCCCTCCTTGAGTTATCGCCCGCCGACGCGGTGTAGCCGAACAACGCGCCGCTAGAAACGCAGCAGCGCCGACCCCCACGCGAACCCGCCCCCGAACGCTTCGAGCAGGAGCGTGTCACCGGCACGGACGCGACCGTCCCGTACCGCTTCGTCGAGCGCCAACGGAACCGACGCGGAAGAGGTATTGCCGTGGCGATCAATGGTAACCACAACCTTTTCCATGGGTAACTGCAGTCGCTTCGCCACCGCCCTGATTATCCGCAGATTGGCTTGGTGCGGAACCAGCCAGTCGACCTGGCCACGCTCCAGACCATTGGCGTTGACGGCTTCCTCCACCGAATTGCCCAACTCCTTGACGGCAACGCGGAACACTTCGTTGCCCCGCATGCGCATGTGAGGCGGGTGCTCCGGTGGCGCGTCATAGTCCGACGCCACCCATCCCGGCACCCATAACAGATCCTTGTGCCGACCGTTTGCATGCAGATGGGTGGAATAAATGCCCGGGTCATCCGCCGCTTCCAGGACCAGGGCGCCGGCGCCGTCGGCAAACAGAATGCAGGTCGAGCGATCGGTCCAATCGATTACCCGGGACATCACCTCGGTACCCACTACCAGCGCGTTTCGCGCGCCGCCGGAGCGGATGAACCGATCCGCGGTACCCAGCGCGTAGAGAAAACCGGCGCAAGCCGCGGAGACGTCGAAAGCGGGCCCTCCGGCGGCACCCAACCGCTCCTGCAGCAGGCAGGCCGTGCTCGGGAACACCTGGTCCGGGGTACAGGTCGCGACGATGATCAGGTCCAGATCGTCGACCGACAATGCGGCACTTTCCAGGGCGCGTCGCGCCGCGATCTCCCCCATGCTACCGGCGGTTTCCTGCGGAGCGGCGATACGCCGCTCCCTGATACCGGTACGTTCGGTGATCCAGGCGTCGGAGGTATCCACCATCTGTTCCAGATCCCGATTGGTGAGCACCCTTTC